>NZ_JAVESS010000004.1 GCF_034006445.1 Desulfovibrio sp.
TCACTTATTTTCGCTTTGCTGAAATGATTTCGCTATCGCAAGATAAAGTCATTATTCAGTTTTGTATGAGCGGGAGAAGTCTTATGCACCTCTTTTCGCACCCCGTCAATCACTTTCTTGCGACCCGGCGAAATTTATTTCGCCTGCGTGTCGTTTCAAGGTCAGTTCCGTTGCGCGAAACGTGAAGATAGTAAAACTATACCAAAGAGTCAAGACTCATTTTGCATTTTTTCGACATCCCCCAACATGGTGGCTCATACGGAGCCAAAACCACCCTTCCGCAGACGCAAAGCCCGCAGAACAAGTACCAGCCCGCACCCCGCCAGGGCGCACTGCCAGGGGGGCATTTTGCCGTACATCAGGGTCGCCAGAGCCAGCATGGCCCCCAGGGCCGCCGCCGTGGCATACAGATAGTCCTCAACCAGTCGGGCCATGTCGCCCAGGGCCACGTCGCGCACAAAGCCGCCGGTCAGGGCGGTCAGCACTCCAAGTATCAGACAGCCCGTCACGCCCAGCCCGGAATACAGGCCCGCCACCGTGGCCACGCCTGCGGCCAGGCCCAGGCCAAGGCTGTCCAGCCAGTAGAAAACCAGCCACGAGCGCCGCCAGCGTCCGGTCACGATACCGGCCAGGCCGCCCGCCACAGCCGCGGCAAGATAGTCGCCACGGTTCAGGGCCAGCAGCGGATGCCCCAGCAGCCCTTCACGCAGCAAGGGCGCAGCAAGGCCGACCAGACAGGCCAGCACAGCCGCGCCGCTGAAATGTGCCCCGGCAGAACGCGCCCGGCAGGATGCGGCGGCGGCCAGCATAAAGCTGGCCGCCAGATCAAAAACATATAACAGAGGGTCTTGCGTCATAGCATATGACCTGTTCCCTTACTGAACCAAACCTATTTGGCAAGGCCCACGGCGCGCCGTTCACGAATGACCGTGACGCGGATCTGCCCGGGATACGTCAGATTTTTTTCAATCTTTTCAGCGATATCCTTGCACAAGACATAGGTCGTATCGTCATCCACCTGATCGGAATTGACCATAACGCGGATCTCACGTCCGGCCTGAATGGCGTAAGCCTTGCTGACCCCTTCAAAACTGGTGGCGATGCCTTCAAGGTCTTCAAGGCGCTTCACGTAGTTTTCGAGCAGTTCCTTGCGCGCGCCGGGACGTGCGCCGGAAATGGAATCTGCGGCCTGCACCAGCACGGCCAGAGCCGTGGACGGACGCTGATCTTCGTGGTGGGCGGCGATGGCGTGGATTATCTCATGGCTTTCGTTGTACTTCTTGGCCAGATCCGCGCCGATGAGGGCATGGGGGCCCTCCACTTCATGGTCCACCGCTTTGCCGATGTCATGCAACAGGCCGGCGCGCTTGGCCTTCTTTACGTCCATGCCGAGTTCCGCCGCCATCATGCCGCACAGGGCGGACACTTCAAGCGAATGCTGCAGCACGTTTTGCGTAAAGGAGGTGCGGTAGCGCAACTGACCGAGAAGGCGCACGATTTCCGGGTGGATGCCGTGTACCCCGGCGTCAAAGGTGGCCTGCTCGCCCACTTCGCGCACCTGGGTGTCCAGTTCCTGCTCGCATTTTTGCACAATGTCTTCAATGCGGGCGGGATGGATGCGGCCGTCCTGGATAAGGCGCTCCAGGGCCATCTTGGCAACCTGGCGGCGCAAGGGGCTGTATGCGGAAAGAATGACGGTTTCCGGAGTGTCGTCAATGATGAGATCCACGCCGGTGGCGGCCTCTAGCGCGCGGATGTTGCGCCCTTCACGGCCGATGATGCGTCCCTTCATGTCTTCACTGGGCAGGGTGACGGCGGTGACTGTCTGCTCGTTCACGTAGTCGCCAGCGTAGCGCTGAATGACGTTACAGAGAATTTCTTTGGCTTTGCGGTCAGCGGTTTCGCGGGCTTCCATCTCAATCTGACGGATCATCTTTGCAGATTCGTGCCGCGTCTTGGCTTCCACTTCCATGAAAAGCTGGGCTTTCGCTTCTTCAACGGTAAAGCCCGATATCTGCGCCAGGCGTTGTTCCTGCTCCTCTATGCGGGTTTGCAGAAACATCTCGGATTCGGACAGTTGCCGCTCTTTGCGGGCCAGATCCTTTTCGGAGGCGAGCAGTTCGTGCTCTTTGGCGGTGGCTTTTTCCAGTTTTTCTTCAAGGCGGCCGCCCATTTCTTCCAGCTTGCGCTCGCGGGTCTTAACTTCTCGCTCCCGCTCCTTGAACTCGTTTTCAAGTTCGCGTTTCTGGTTGAAAAGATCGTCCTGCCCCTGGAGCAGAATTTCTTTTTTCTGTGCCTGAGCTTCTTTACGTGCTTCGGCCACAATACGCTTGGCCAGGTCATCGGCGTCGCCGATGCGTTTTGTGGTAGACCGCTTATACACCACCACGCCCAGTGCCGCCCCCAGCAGCACGGACGCAAGCAGCGCCACGATGAACAATGGGTCCATGAATCCAGCCTCTCTTTTATCAATACGGGACCAGTTCTGGAGAATTTGACACTTGAAATGCTCGTGTACGGCAGGCTAAGCCTGCCTGCTCACATTTCGCGGCAAGGATTTTCAAAAAAATCCTTGCAGAGCAGTTACTCATTTCATGCGTAAACTGCCCCAGAACCAGCCCGGCGAACACCGGCAGCCAGTACTGGCCGCCGTAGCAATTGAGCCCAAAGGGCTGCTGTAACCTTGGCTGAATGCCGCAAACACGGCAATAAGGATGGCGTTGCAAGAAGAAGTGACGGCCCCATAGCGGAAGCTGGAATCCCAAACTACTGCTGAAAGCGGCTTTTTCCCCAGAGAGCCGTGTTATGCTTGCGGTACAGAACCTGGATAACCAGGTCGGGAACCAGTATGTCCCCTTCAGGCGTCCCGGTCGTGGCCGGGCTTGCACACTGAGGACAGTGACAGCTCCCTTTAATATACTTGTCAGGTTAGCACCGAGGCATAGATCACGCGCTCCCCAGGGAAACGCCCAGAGGTCTAATCAGACCCCTCTATCTTCGAAAGCATGGCCTCTACGCGCTCGCGCGCGTCCGCCTGCTCTTTCTGCGATTGCAACAAATCATCCGCCAGCCCAAGGGCCATAAAGGTCAGCAGAATATCCTTGGTCTGCCCTCCGTGGAACCTCAGCTTCTGGTCAGCAAACCGTTCTTCAACAAGCCTCACGGCCTCATGAACACGGTCCATATCTGCACCAGGCTTAAAAGCGATGCTTAAGCCTAGAACGGTTAGGTTGATAGCGTCCTGATTCACAAAAACCTACTCTACGCTGTCGTGCTCCTGAATGTTGCGCAGTACGGCGTCAATGCGCTTCAGCGCCTGAGCCCGCAACTGTTCTTCATTCTCCAGAGCTTCGCGCAGCCTGTGGTTTTCTTCTTCCAGAGCGGTCTTTTCCGCCCCCATAGCGGCAGACTCGGCGCTGATGCGCGCATTCTCCGCCTTGAGGCGGTCAAGCCTGGCTAAAAGAGCCGCAACTTGTGTTTCAAGCTGTCCCAGAAGTTCCATGGTTCATAGATAGCATCGCACCAGAGCCTTGGCAAGAATGGATGCAGTAAATTCGAAAAAAACCCGCGCCACGCACGGCCTGGCGGCGCAATCCCCCGTTTATGCGCCATGGCAGCGGATTTGCGGCAATTTCGTGACAAACGGTTCCGGCTCCCAACAAGAAATCCGGGAACTGAAGAACCCACGCCGCGTTCCGCTTTATCCACTCCCGACACAAAAAGCGGCACATGCCCCGTGCAGGCGACACCCAAAATGCGCATCAGTTTTTTCTGCGCGGCAGGTTTTTCTGCTTTCCCCTGGCGATGCCCAGTTCCCCGGCAGGCACGTCGATGGTGATGACCGACCCCGCGCCCACAAGCGCGTCGTCGCCCACGCTCACCGGAGCCACCAGGGCAGTATTGCTGCCAATGAAGGCTCGCTGGCCTATCTTGGTGACATGCTTGTTTTTGCCGTCATAATTGCAGGTGATGGTGCCCGCGCCTATATTGCTGCCCGCGCCGATATCCGCATCACCAAGATAACTCAGGTGGTTGGCTTTGGCCCCCCGGCCCAGGCGCGCCTTTTTCAGCTCGACAAAATTGCCCACATGCGACTGGGACTCAAGCACCGCGCCGGGGCGCAGCCGTGCGTAGGGCCCCACAAGGGCATCGTCCCCCACATGGGCGCCTTCAAGGTGCGAAAAAGAGCGTATCTGCGCCCCGTTGCTGACGACGCTGTCGCGGATCACGCAGTGCGAGCTCACCGAAGCGCCGCGCAGGATGCGCGAATGCCCGTAAATTTCACAAGGGCCGGTAAGCTCCACGCCGGGTTCCACCTCGGCCAGAAGGCCCACGCGCACGCTGGCGGCCGCGTGAATGATGACGCCCGAGGCCAGCAGATCACGCACCCGGCGCTCGCGCAGGGTTTCTTCCATCCGCTCCAGCTCCTGGGGCGAGTTCACCCCCATGAGGCCATCGTCACGTCCGCAGCGCACGCCGAGAACATTGTATTTTTCTGCCACAGCCAGGCCCACGAGGTCGGTGATATAGTATTCACCGCTCTTGTTGGCCTTGCCGATACGGGGCAGCAGGCTTTCCACCGCATCCAGCGCGCAGTAGTACATGCCCGCGTTGACTTCATTGGTTGGCGGCCCGTAGAGCGCCGGATCGTAATCCTTGGCTTCCACGATGGCACGCACATCTTCGCCCTGCCGCACCACACGGCCATACGCACCGGGGTTGTCCAGTTCAATGGTGGCAAAGGCCAGGTCAGCGCCCACGGCTTCGGCCAGAAACTGGCGCACGAGCGATTCCGAGAGCAGGGGCGCATCACCGTTGACCACCAGCAGGTGGGTGCAACCCGCCGCTACCAGCGTGGGCAGAGCCTGTATAAGAGCATGCCCGGTGCCGAGCTGCTGTTTCTGAAGCACAAAGGATGCGTCCGGAAAGGCGGCTTGTACCATTTCGGCCTTGTGGCCGGTCACAATCCAGACGTCTTCGGCAAATACGGGGCGCAAGGCCGCAAGTACACTGGCCAGCATGGGTTCGCCCAGCATGTTCTGCAAAACCTTGGGCTTGTCGGAATGCATGCGGGTGCCCTTGCCTGCCGCCAGAATGAGGGCCGCGTTTTTTGGCATTACTGTCTCCTTATCTCCGCGTAAAAACGGAAAACTTCACGCGAGCAATAGCCTCTTGCATGAAAAACGGCAAGGGGGGTAACCAGGCACCCAAACAGACATTTAAAAGGCCGCCAGCAGAACCCAGGGCTATGCCAATACTCTGACATCAAGAGTTCTATCTAGCCAACCTTCAACACCTGTGTTTGACCCCAAAGCTTCTTCCGCCAGGGCGATACTTCTTGTTAAGAATACGACGACATCATGGGCCTTCACAGTAATGCCACTTGTTACGAGAACTTGAGTCGACAGTTCAATAAGATTCAGCGGGACATCGTCTGACGGCCTCGCGACGGTTGAAAACGCACAAAATGTAATAAACAATCCCCTTAACAAAACACACTGCAAGGAGAGCTTCTCAGCATCGACAAGGTTCCATTCAACATCAAAAGGAATAACCATATCGTTTGCATCAATAAAAAAATTGAATGGAACCATGTCCATAGCATTGGGAGGAAGCGCAAGCATGCCATCATCTTGCTTTTCGGCCAGCCGGGCCAGATAGCCAATCCACGGGGCCGCCCAAGCGACTATATCCTGAACTGTCCAGCCGGGCTGATTGACGACACCAACGAGTCGTTCGTGCAATGTCTCAAGGTACACGTATTCTTCCAGGTGGGATATTGTATTGCTAAGTTTGCCAGTAGCATGGCTTATATTTTTATCAAGATAATTACGAACAACCGTCACTTTATTATTATTTTTTATAAACAGTGTCTCTTTGGCGAATTCCTTTAATCTTGCCGCTCCATAGTGAGAAATAAGAATGTCTGGCTGCAAAGGACTTGCTCCTTTATCCACAGAAGCAACAAAAAATAATGAATTGCACAAGTCTTTTAACAAGCCATTTCTTATCAATGGCCTACTAGCCGCCTCCAATGAAAAACAATGTGGTGACGGCTTTTGCCAATCATAAAAGAAACTGTTTAAGACAAATTGAAAAATATTTACAGATTCTTTTTCTTTGCTTTTTTGCATAAAACTGCCTGGGTGTAGAACAGTTACAGGCATTTTGTAATCTGGCAATGGAATTAGCTGGTGTGTTGCAGCAAATCCAGCATCAAAAAGCATCTCTTCCAGCTCTTGTCTGCCAAATGTTACGACAGTATCTTTTTTGTAAAGATCGTGTACCCCGAAAAAGTATTTTCCCTCATGATCTTCCTTGGAACCTGCCAAATATTTCATGCCCAGCTGATTTTCTATGGCCAGAATCAGATGTCCGCCTGGCTTAAGGAAGTTACGCGCGATTTGCAGAACATTCAGCTCCGGGTTGTCACTCTCGTGATCAAACTTTCGTGCATACTCCAAAACACCAATCAGGGTTACAACGTCAAAACGCTGTGGAATCTGCACATTTTGAATCGTATCATTTATAACCGTTACTGATTCCAGATCGCTACAGCGTAGCGCTGCAATGCTGGCCCTGGCCAAACTCCCCTCTACAGAAACGACTCTGCGCGCAGTCTCTCCCAGAAACCGCGTGATCGCGCCACACCCTGCACCAAGCTCCAAGACCAATTTGTCCTGCAAAAGATGCTGAAGCGGCCGCAACAAATGTGCCCGTTGTGGACTGAGATGATACCTCTTCACCCAATCGGTGCTAGCACGAACAAATTGCGATGACAGCACGCTTTTATCTTCGGCTTTGCCAATAAACTGTTTAAGGCTTTCTTCAGCAAGGTCGCCATCAGAATAAGAAAACTCTTTTCCCTCTTTTGGCGTAAGGACCCCATCCTTATTTCTTATATAACGTGGCGTTTTCAGCATAGTATATTTGCCTAAGTTTTTTTTGGTGTGAAGCAGTTCCAAAAAAGTTGCCCTGAAAAAATAAAACAGAACATGCGCCCACCTTCACAGTACTATGTGCGAAAGGCATTAATCATGGCAATATCTGTATTGCTCAGTGGACAATCTGTTTCCAGCACAATGTCTTTCACAGTAAAGCCTGCTTCTTTCAGCTCCAACAAAAAGTCATCCAGATCTCCATGTTCTCCACGAGGCTCAACTGGTTTCCCTTCACAGTAGTTCCACAATCGCCTTGTTCCAGGAACAAGGTCTATGGTCACGACAAGTTGCCCACCAGGCTTTGAGATTGAAAACCAATTATGAACATTCTCAATACGATTTTTTCGCGGAATATGTTCAATGGCACTGCATGAGTATAGCACGTCAAAAGGTTCATCTGATAGATCTTTAGCATCTTTATTCAATGACGTTATCCTGTCATCAATGCATGAATAATCAAAGAAACCCCACTCATTGCAATTCGGCAAATCTTTTTTGGTAAATACTTTTTCATGCAGATCTGCTGTTGTTACATGCGCATTATTTTTGCTGAACCAGAGGGGCAATGGGTTAATGCCAGCCCCAATATCAAGTACCCGCTTCCCCGAGGCATTACCTATCGTATGTGCTATCCAGGGGTATTCAAGAACGCGAGTTGGCGTGCGAGTAAAAAAGCCAAAAGCTTTTCGAGACAGATCGATGAGATCCAACGTGAGGTCCTGATACGGAGAACGCACAAAATTGGCAGCCAATGTATAAAGGGGAATATCTGCAGGGTGTTTGACAGTGTGCGTCTTTTTATGCGCCAACAGCAGGGTAATGTCCCGGTATTCGCCCAGGACAGTTATTTCTCCGACGCGAGGATCTTTTTTAAGTGTTTCCACTATTGGTTCATGAAAAAAGCAGACGTGCGAGGAGATTTGTGGTGGCCTGTTAAACGCGGCAAAGACCGCAACTTCTTTTGTATAATCCAAAATAGACTTTACAAGATCTCTATATTCTTTTTTATGCGGAATATGTATAAGTACATCTATGCATAATGAAATGTCGGCACGTTTTTCCACGCTTGTGATGTCGCCACATATAAAATTCCAGTCAGGTCTCTTCTCTTTCGCAATATTTAATGCAGCGGCACTTCTGTCCAGACCTGTGTAATGCAAGGCATCTGATTCGCACATGACCTCGAGGTCGCCGCAACCAACGTCAAGTATGTCTTTGTGCCGAAACAGCGAAAGAAGTGGATATAACACCTTACGCTTGAAATCCATAAACGCGCCCCGTGAACCGATACCCGAACCCACAGAACTATGAGCCGCATAACGGTAGTCCCAGTATGCTGTATTGTTGAAATTTGTTCTTCTGTGGTTTCTCAGGGCGTGGTTAACCTTTTCTACGGCAACATCAATAAAAGGAACCCCTACAGGCTTAATATATGCGTTATCGTCCAAACGATCGTGATAATGCAGCACACTCACAGGACAACTTTCATTTTCCAGGTAGCTTTCAGGAGCAAAATGAACAGGGTAATTCCACTCCACTGGCAAGGGCCGAAAAGGAAGGCGCAGCTCGGCCATAGCCATTGCAAAGGCAGTTTGATCAGAATAATGCGTCCAGGGCTGGGGCAGCTCCTGCAGGCAAAAGCGAGCGTACTTTTCCCATTTTTCAGCTAAAGAATCCAAAAAATGTGTAGGAATAACATAAAGACCACCATTGCAATAGAATTCAAGTGTAGATTCTTTGGTGTGCGTTGCCGTCGCACTAGCACCTGAGCTTGAGATACCAGCCTTTGCTAAAAGACTGTTGAGAATTTCAAGCGGGGGCGTACAAGTGTCAACGTACTTGGCTTGAATGAAAGAGGGATCAAGCAATTTATGTATATTTTCCACAAAAGCAATATCAGTATCACACAACACTGCGATATCATAATCGCGAAGCTCTTTTACTTTAAGCTGCCGCAACTTGTTGCAGTAGCGTGCTTCCCACCCACCAAATGATTCTATTTGAACAAGATGAACTCCTTGCTCCAGACAACTTTCAATATAGTGCGTTGGGTGTGAGCCAATAAGGTTAAAAAATATGTCACAATTTTCAAGCGCATACGCGCGGATTGACGCCAGCAAATTGAGTGATTGCATACGAATCACAGGATTCTGGTCTACAACACACGAAAAACATATCTTCATGCCCGGCTCCTCCTCCAAAGATATCACTGGAGTGGATGTTAAACACATACAACTACAGGCTGATTGCCGCCTAATTGCCAAATATCGCAATAAAATAATTTTCCTCAAGCACTTTTGCCGCAGATCACACTGAAAAATTACCTACCTCAGAATCGCAGCGATCTTGTGAGCACCCCATAACACAGACAGCAAGCACTGGTGATAACCCAATCCTTACACTGAAAAGCCGTATTCAAAAAGATTGCCTGTGGCTACGACTTTACCATCGGTTGGATCCGGCAGGGGACCACGGCCACATCGCCATCAGCGCAGGCCAGGGACAGCACGCTTTCAAAAAAAGCATCGCCGCGCGTTTCTTGCGGCCAACATGCTTTCAGTAAAGCACTTTTTCGAAACAACACTTCTGCATATAGGGGGAAAATCTTTCCAGATTTTTTATTGAAGTATTGTAAAAAATCTGCCCCATTAATCTTTATAGTATGATTTTCGCAAAGACCTGATACGCCATGCTGCTCCAACAAAGAAGACTTCAGTGTGCAAGCCACGGACGTATCCACAAAGGGCGGCCGCAGCAAACGTGGCGTCAGAGGATCGACCCCCTCTGACGGGACGACGAGCCAGATGTATTCACCCCTGGCTTGTGAAAGGGCTGCGGCAAGATAGGTAGTCCCGGCGTCTTCACTGATACCGCGCGCAGCAGCAAGGTGTTTGTGACAAATCTTTTCCGCCCCCGCGGGAACGAGCACTTCCATCGGGTACGGCGATTGCGCCTGCGCACGGCGTATCGTACTCAAAAAATTCTCATTAACGTCAGGCGACAACACAATAACACTGATCTCTACTGCATCACGAAGCTTGATTTGCGCTTGGCGCAACATGTGCGTGCAGGACTCTTTTTGGCAACTGATTGGATTATAAAGCTGCCATTGAAGCAGAGGCGCATGGATGTTTTCTGCTCTCCAAACCTTGCCTTCTTCTGACTCCAGCAAGACTGGGGGTATAGAGGCATCACAATATATGACGCCTGAACTTATCATCATAATACCTGATGTTTGGTCGTGTGTCAGGGTTTGCGTAGCAACCACGCTAAGAGCAAAGTTTAGATAGCCGGATGCAGCAAAGAGTTGTTTGATGGTTGAGACGTCTGCGTTGTTCAGGCAGGACAACAACGGGGCCAACCCCCTGAACGTCCCAGTGGAATGAACGGGTTTGGGCACGAAAACCACAGGGCTGCAGACTGGCGCCACCCTGTTTGCCTGCAACAGACTTTCAAGCCAGTCTGCCTGATCCCGATTTTCCATATCGCAGATAAAAAGCACATGGGGCAGCCCTGCATCACAAGTAATGGCTTGAGCCGTGGCGTTCAACACAGCAAATCCCTGTCGGGCGTCCGGCTCAAGATAAGCCCCTTCAGCCCACTCGTTCCATGCATTGATAGCTATATACTTTTCTCCACCATACGTATCCTGTTCTGCAAGACCAGACGTTTTTTCCAGCCATGAACTGTACCCTTCAGGAGTGGCGCCAACAAAAAACTTGCCTGTTTCGCTTCTGGCCGAGTTGTCCCAACCGGGCATAACACCCCGAAATTTCACAGAGCCGGAAGGGTGCCTTGTCGCGTTTATAAAAAAATCACGTGCTTCGGTATAGCTGTATACAGCTCCCGAATAGTCGAGCCTGGTGATGGATGAAGCCATGTTATTTGTGGTGATGCCAAACGGAGGAAATTCAATTGTGCCATCAAATCCATAACGTTTTGACTGAGCCGGTGTATTTTCAAAAGAGAGAACCGAAAAAATAAATATCTCTCCAATACCTTCTAGTCGGCAATATTCGCGCCAACGTTGAAGTGTGGAAGCCACATCCGGCAACAAGCCCGGCCTGTATATTCCAAGCATTGGCTTGCCCTGAAACCTGATATACCTTCGATCCCGTAATGCCCAAGAAATATCATGAATGAAGTCGAGGTCATCTTTCGGCGAATGCTGCTGCGCAATAATAACATCCTGACTCCCGCCGTCCCATCGCCTCGTCCATGCTTCATTGGCCCAGCTTAAACAAAAAGGAAAGTCCAAATCGCTGTTTTGGCGCAAGTGCTCCAAAGGCGCACGGAGAACCGCCTGGCCAGCAAACCAATAATGATGCAATATAAATCCATATATTCCAGCATGTTTTGCCAGAAACATCTGCTCTTGCATTGTCTCTTTACGCCGCAGGTCATAAAAACCCAAAGCCCCAGGCAAACAAGGCTGCTGGTGCCCCGCAAATCTTGGTCGCGCTGCGGCCACATTGCTCCATTCCGTAAATCCCAAACCCCAGGCCGCATCGTTTTCGCCAATGGGGTGAAACTGTGGAAGATACCATGCCAGAAGGCGCACACTGTCATTGGGCAAAGCCGCATCACGCAATGCTTCATATTCCCTTGAATAATTACGCAATACTATTTCAGGCTTCTTGTACAATGCCCCTTGCTCTTTACCTTTTGTGACATAATGCAATAAAGGGTTCTCATTAGTCTCTTTTAACTCTGGATACTGTTTTTGATAAAAAACAACATCAAAATCGGGATTTGGAAGTCTCCCCTCTGCATACCCATAAGACATATAATGATCAAACGCTGATATCCCTGCTTCTTTTACATCAGGATACAAATCGTAATAGAAATTTTCATCAACTAACGCGGTTAAGGAAGCAATAAGCTTATCTTCTTTTTTTTGGGGGGGAGATACCAATATTGAAGCACTGGCAATGCTATTATGCGTCTTGCACTGGGAGCCACTCGCGTATAGCGTCCAGCCTGCTCCCGCAGCCATAAGATTTTCGTTAAAGGGCGCAGGGCGGTCGGCCCATCGAGACGTAAACGCCTTGTCGTCAAGCCATCTGCCGCATGTGCGCGCCTTTCTGTCATCAAGCTGCATAAATCCCGCAAAGGGCCACCATACGGTGCGCTGCCCTTGTTCGCCAAGTCGCAGGCAGTAATCCGGCAGAGAAGCATGCGGCAGTGAGGCATCAAGGCCCCCCATGCCAGCAAGCGTTTCAGCACGCGTAAAAAGACACATATCATCCAGGGCGTCCACGGTTCTTGCTGATTTAGCCCAGTTGAACCAACCAGGTTCATTGCACAAAAGCCCCTGAAGTACCGGGGCAAGCTTGCCGCTTGCATCCGCGAGATAGCCGCCGTGCAGCATGCGCCCATCCCGGCGCAACACCTTGCCCCCCACGGCCCCCACACCGTCCCGCCAGAGGCACGAGACCATTTCTTCAAGCCAGTCTTCAGTCAGAGGAGCAATACCCCCGGCAAGAAAGCCCAGAACCTGGCCGTATGCCCGCTCTACCCCCGTCATGAGCCGTTCTGGCGGTGACAGCTCCGCAGCATAGGGCAGCAGCCGGACATTTTTATGAAGAGCGGCAAACCGCCGTACCGCTGCAATATGCCCTTTGGACACAGCCTCGCTGCACAGCAGGAGTATTTCGTATTTCGTGTATGCGGTTTTTGCCGTCAAAGCAGGCAAACACTCTTTCAGCAGAGAAAAATTATCTCCCACATCACAGAGCAGGCTCACCAGGGGGCGTTTTTCGGGCAGTGGAAATTTCACGCGCAAAAATTGCGAATTGGGCAATATGCACGACTCGGCGCCAGGAGAAAATGCGTCCAGATGCTCTTGAACCGCCCTGCGTGCGCTGTCCACAACTTCGCTCTTTGCCCCTATATCCAGCGCAGTGCTGCCCGCGTGCGCGCGCCAGTGGTAAAGCACGCGCGGAATGTGCACAAGATTCTTGGCATCCGCCCCTGCAGTGTAGCGCAGCAGCATGTCAAAATCTTGCGCGCCTCGGAACCCCTCACGAAAGCCGCCGATCTTTCGCAGATTGTCCGTACGATATACTCCAAGATGATTGACAAAATTCTGACTGCACAGCAGTTCCCAATCCCACTTGCCATTCTTGAAATAAGGATAAAAGATCAAGCCCTCATCATGAACCTTGTCTTCATCGGAATAGAACAGCAGGCCGTCTGGATGCTTTGCAATGGTTTCTGCCACCATGAGCAGTGCTTCGGGAGTAAGCAGGTCATCCTGGTCCATCAATACCGCATACGGATAACGCGCCATTTCTAGCGCCGTATTGGTTGCGGCGGCGATGTGTCCGTTTTTCTCCCGCCAGGCGACGCGTATCCTGGAATCCTTCTTGGCATAGCGGGTAAGAATGGCCTTAATGACAGGATTGGTGGAAGCATCGTCAGCAACGCACAGTTCCCAATGCGGATAGTCCTGCGCAATAAGGGACTCAAGGGCTGCGACGAGATGCTCCAGTTCCGGATTATACACCGGCATCAGCACAGAAAAGCATATGTCGTCGCGACTGGAGACTGCCCGCGCAGACTCCATCGTGCGTCGAGGAAGATCAATATTGTGCCGCCACAAGGTGTAGGCCCAGTCTGCATGAGGAGGAAGGGTCATCTGGCTGGCTATCTTCCAGAAGCCTTCAAGAAAGGGGTAATATTCTTCCGTCTTAAAACGCTCCGTTCCGGCAAGCCATGCCACATATTGCTCTGCCAGTTCACCAAGGCCTATCCTGGCGCACCACATGCGCGCAGCCTCTGCCGATGACAGATATTCTTCAAAAGGTTTGCAAAAAGACGTCAAAAGGCCAAGCGCACTTGAAACGGCTTTTTGATCTCGTGCCGCGCATGCGCCATTATAGAGATTGATGGCTCCGTCAAGAGAGGGATACAGCTTGAACCTGGCAAGTTCCAGCCCACTCAAACCAGCCTTTTTTTCATTGCTTGCGGCCAGAAGGCGCCACCCGTTCTCCCAAAAGGGATGGCGAACGAGAAGAGCAATCAGTTCCTCGTGCGAAGACCTGGCGGCTAGTTGATCCAAATACGCGCATTTTTCAGCCGGCAGGGAAGCCTGCAACGTTTGCCAACTCCCCAACCGCAAAAGCATGCCGTCGTTCTTTAAGTGCAGATGCCAATCTGGAACCAACGAAGACAGCCTGTGTGCTGCGAAATACTGGGCGTTCTCCTCTTCATACTGATGCCTGCCAGGCGTCTGGCTTGTGTGATGAATGACCCTGGCCTCGGGGTTGACAGTCAAGCGATAGCCTTTGCTTGAAAGTCGGACACAGATATCCACATCTTCAAATCCGTTGACGAAATTCTCGTCAAACATGCCTGTTTCCATAAAGAGCGCCCGGCGCATCACCATGCAGGCAGCGGTAATGATCTGGAAAAAACGACGTTTTTTTGCCAGCGCACAATCCACCGAAATGCCCTCGTAAAGGTGCCCAACCTTCATGAGTGGAGAAACAAACACCCCCAAATGCTGCACAGTAAAGCCGAAGGGTTCAGATTCAGGATACAGCAGAAGGGGGCCGGTGGCGGCAAGGTCAGGCCATGTCGAAAAATCGGCGATAAGCGGCTGATACCAACCAGAAAGGGGAACTGTGTCATTATTGAGAAAAATGAGAAATTCTCCCACAGCCATCTGCGCACCGAGGTTGGAGGCGGGACCGAAATTACGGTTCGTAGGGCAGCGGTGATAGCGAAAAAATTTGCCGAAAAGTCGTTCGCCCAAAATGGGGCATGCTTCGGGCGTTTCATCTGAAGAAGCATTGTCGACAACAATAACTTCAATGGCCTTGCCCTCTGTGGTGGCAGCCAAAGCCTTGAGGCAGGCGCGCGTCAATTCCCACTGATTGAAAACAGGAATAATAACAGAAGATTCAATCTCAGACATCCAGCCTCCAGAGGATTCGTGAGTGGATAAAGCTACACCCGCAAGCAGGCGAGCTCTCATAGGAGCAATACTGCGCGCCTATGTATATTGCATACTCCATCATCAGAAGTCCACATGGGGATATGCGTCCATTGCTGATCTCATGCTCTAATGAACTCGCAAAAGTTGCGGCGGCCTCCCACCGGGGACGCCGCCGCAACGCATGGAACAAACATGCAAAAAACTCACCCGCCGCCATCGGCCATCCGCACCAGCAAAACTACTTTCGCGCCATAATATTTTCATTTCCAGAGGAACGGAAACAATTGCGACGACGGGTAACTGCTTTGCCGTGCTGGCCCGCCCTAATCCTGCCAGATAAAGGTAAAGACCTGCTCCACGTCAGGGTGCAGCGTCAGGCGCATGGCGCAGGGCGCGGTGCAGCGCTCAATGATGGTCTTTTCCTTGGCGGAGTACGCGCGCGGCGGCATCTTAAAAATAATCTCAATCTTGCCGATGCGGCGGGGGTTGGCACTCATGGTCTTGGTGATCTCCAGTTCCGTACCGGTCACATCCACCCCGTGGGCTTTGCCGTAAACGCCTATAACGCTAATGGCGCAGGCTCCGAGAGCCGTAGCGCAAAGGTCGGTAGGCGAAAAGGACTCACCCTTGCCACCGTTATCGACTGGGGGCTCGGTAATAATCTTGGTTCCGCTCTGGTTATGCACGCATTCCACACGCAGGTCGCCAAGATATCTGGCGCTGATAGTAGACATGAGAACTCCTTTTTCCGCACGGCCTGGCGGCCGACATGGCGCGTCTGTAAGCGCGGCGGGCAGGTTTGGTTAAGGTTATGGAAACGTTGATTAAAAAACCTCCTGAAAACGCTCAGCTATTTCGTTTGGCAAGGCGCGATCTTTTTTTTGAAGCAGGAATGGACTCTGCCGTCCTCGACTGTTTCAAAAAAAGTGAAGCAACGCAGCCAAACGGAATAAATCCGCGTTTCCTTAAAAAACCTGATGCTCTCGCAAGATGTTGCAGGCAATGGCAAGCAGCGTCAAGCCTCCCGCCAGTTCCGCCCACCCATTGAGCGCGCAGAGATTGGCCAGCGTTTTGCCAATACGCAACCCGCCAGCCGTAATACACGCGCAAATAATCCCTATGACCGCGGCCTCGCCCCAGATGGGCGTTCCAAGAATGGCCAGCGACAATCCCACTGCCAGGGCGTCGATGCTGGTGGCAACGCTCAGCACCAAAAGATTGCTGCCCGCTGTGGGGTCCACGGAAGGACAGGCGCAGGATTCCCTGTGCCTGAGCGCACGCAGCCCCGACAGGGCCATCTTGCCGCCTATCCAGGCCAGCAGGACAAAAGCTATCCAATGGTCCCAGGCTTCCATATACTCGCGTACGGACACTCCGAGGTACCAGCCGATGACGGGCATGGCGAACTGAAAAAAGCCAAAAGCGGCTGAAAGGCGCACATAGTGGCGCGGGCTGGGCTTTTGCAGGGCGCAGCCCGAAACTACGGCAACGGCAAAAGCGTCCATGGACAGGGCAATTGCAAGCAGAAATACGGCGAAAAAGGTCATGGATCGCGTCTCGTTCGTGGCAGGCCACGGATCTGGTTTATGGTTTGTCGGGCTCAGGACTATAGATCATGCCCTGCCGACGGACAAGCATGCCTGTGCTGTGATACAAAGTCAGAATGACTGAAGTGTCACACTGCCGATAAAATTCCGCAAAAACCTGCCGGGCAATGACGCATTGCGTGGCGCCGCCCGCTTTTTTTTTCATGCCGCCAGCCCAAACTGGCATCTTGCTACAGCGGGCGTCACGGGCTACAAGACGGCATGCAAAACATACCTGAAGGGCTTTTTTACTGGCAATGGGCCTCCAACATACTGAATCTCGGCATGAGCGCCGCCGCGGCCCTGCCGATCATCATGGCCCTTACCCTGCTGGCCGCAAGACGCGGCAACGCCCGCCTCTGCATTTTGGGAACACAAGGCCTCACACGACTGACACTTGGGCTCGGCCTGCTCGGCCCGCTGCTGACCGCCGCCGACCTGGCTGCCACGCTCATAAGCCTCGGCGGCTCGGCCAGCCTTCTGAACAGCCTTTCCCTGTGGGACGATGCGGTGCTGCCGTACACCACCACGGTGCTGGCCTGGATTGGCGGCCTGTGCTGCCTGTGGATTGTGGCCTATATGGACGGGCGCTCTCCCCTTGTTGCGGGACTGCCTGACCAGGAAGAGCCTGGCCCAAAAGGGCCTGGCAAAGACGGGGCTGGCAAAAGCGCCACTGCCTCCAAAGGCCGATCAGCCCGCAAGGTGCGCCGCGCCCCGGCCCCTGTGGAAGGTTCCGGCACGAGCGACCAACTGGCGAGCGAAGCCATGCGCGGCAGGCTGTGCCTGTACCTGATGGCCGCTGTCTGCTTTTTTGGCGCGCAGCTTCTGCCCAACTGGTCTTTTTCCGGGCCGCCGCAGGGTATGGAATGGGGGCGCATGGTTACTGCCGTGCTTGGCACGGCCACGCACAACTACTTCACCTGCTTTGCCCCTGCGGGCGCTTTTGCCCTGCTGGCCCTGTTTTTCCTGCACCGCAAGGGCGCGCCTTTTCCCGCAGTTGCCGACCTTGAAAAGGCCGCCCGCTGGTGCGCCCTGTGGGCCATGATAGGATATATCCCCCGCTGCATTGACAGATGGGGCATGTTCATCGGACTGTCGTTCAGCGGCCAGAGTATGCCCGACTGGCTCATGCCGCAGATTGCCGGCCTCGTGCCCATGACGCTGGCTGTGGCCTGCTGGGCCATACTGTTTACCGTGCGCTTTCGTCTGCGAGTGTTGTGGCTCAACTGGCTGGCCCTGGCGCTGCTGGTTGTGCGCCAGAGCCTGCCCTTCATCCTGTACCTGCTGCGAAGCGCGTCCTGATCCAGACATTCCGCGCGGCCGGAGCGTGCCGCCCAAATTCATCATACAGCGAGGTTCGCATGCGCATCCCCGGTTTTTTCCCCCCTCTTCTGGCCTGCGTGCTGGTTTTGGGTTCTGGCGTCCTTGCCGCACACGCGGCTTCTGACGCGCCGTCGGCAGCAACCAGAGACTTTGCCCGCTTCAGCGCCAGACTGCCCGAGGGATGGGATGGCGAAGAACGCACCGGCTTTCGTTCCGGCAACGATGACGAGTGCATGCTGGTGCTCGGCCTCAAGGACACGGCGGGCGACAACTACAAGGCTCTGGTGAGCGTTTTTGTTCTGCCCAACGAAAAAAACGGCACAAGCCAAAGCATAGCCGAAGACTTGCGCCAGTTTCAGGCCGAAGCCACCGAAGCGCAACAGGACGGCCACTACTGGTCATTCAGCGGCGAACCTCGCAGCCAGGCATTCAAGGCTCCTGCCCTGACCAGGGTTCACGCCACGCCTGACATGGTGCTCATTGCACTTATTCAGGACCCGGAAAACCAGGGAGCCCTGGCCGTTTTCGACAGCCTGAAAGGACTGACGCCGCAAACCCGCGACTTGCTCGGCCAGTAGGCGCTCAAAGGCCGGAGGAGCCGCCTGCACGGGTTTTGTGCGTGCGGCTCCTTGCCCCTGCCGCCCTCTACGCAATCCGCGCGCCTCGGGAGCAATGTAACTGTTACATGGCTCCTGTCGTGCGCTGACGGCTGGGTGGGCAGACATCGCTACGAAGGCGCGAGCACAGGTTCTCTGCGCAATCAAACGCCGTAGTGAGCGTGTCGTAACCGTTGAGGAAGTACATTCTCAACGGTACTCTGCTCTAGAGCAGATCAACTTTGAAATGCTTCACATTTCAAAGTTTTCATTCAGCAGAAAAATGCGATTTGCGGCTGAATCCACGCCACGTTGCAGCGTTAGAGCATTTACACTTTTTCAAAGCTAAAAAAGCTCTAGGGCAGGACATAAAGATTCCCGGCCACGCTTGACTCTTCAGGCAAAATTACCTAGAGGTTTTGTGTCATACGGCCCCTTTAACCCTTAACCTCAAACCAAGACCCGTTATGGACAGTATACCCGGTAGTAGTCAAACTTGTGCGATCAGTTTGCCTGAAATAGCACGCTACGGCCTGTAACGGTTCCTTCCCGCTCGCCGCAGCCTGTTTCGGGCATCGGAGGCGAGCCATGAAATTCTCTCTCTTTCTTTGCATTATGCTGGGTGTGGCTTTTTTCGCCATCAACCTCTTTCTGGTGCTGACCGCGTCACCCCGGAGTTTGCGAGTGTTTTCTCCCGCGCCTGCGGCCTCTTGCGTCATTCCCGCAAGATAGCCGTAACCTGCAGGCAGTTATGTAACGGCCTGCCCATTGGCGCAACCCGGTAGTGAAGCAACACCGCCAAACGCAATACACCAGCGTTTCCGTAACGCGCATGCCGCGCAAAACCGTCGCCCCTGAGGCGGCCCGCGAAAAAGGAGTTCCTGAGTCATGGACCATCCCCCTAGTAGCTTCGCAGCGAATGCCCCCAAAGTGTTCGCTGCGGACATGATGCGCTTCAACATTATTACCGCCGCATCGGCCGCAAGGCTGCATTTCCTCTCCTATACCGCATAGGCAGGACATGCTTCCGCCGCGCGCCCAAGCGGCAGGAGGCCATGCCAATGTTTTTTAATTTCCGCAAGGCGGCGCGCCCCGCGCCTGCCCACACCTCCCTTAAGGCCGCCGAGGCCGCCCAGAAAAGCCTCAACGAGCTTTTCACCAGCCTTGATTCGAGCAGCGAAGGCCTGCAGGAATCCCAGGCGGTGGCCCGGCTTGAGACTGAAGGCCGCAACGACGTCGCGCGCGAGCGTGTGCCCAACGTCATGGTGCAGCTCGCCGGGGCTTTTAATAATCCCTTCATTTACGTGCTGCTTCTTATCAGCGTTGTCAGCTTTTACAGCGACTACTGGCTGCCCCTTGGCGCTGGCGAAGAAACCGACGGCACCAGCGCCGCCATTGTGCTGTTCATGGTGCTGCTGAGCGGCTTCATGCGCTTCTGGCAGGAATACCGCTCGAACAAGGCCGCCGAAGCCCTGCAGGCCATGGTGCACACAACGGCCGCTGTTACCCGCCGCAATGAGGATGGACAGTCCGAAACCAGAGAAATCCCGCTGGCAGATCTGGTTCCCGGCGATATTGTGCGGCTTTCCGCCGGGGACATGGTCCCCGCTGATATCCGCCTTATCGAGTCGCGCGACCTTTTTGTCAGCCAGGCTGCCCTTACCGGGGAATCCCTGCCTGTGGAAAAATACGACACCCTCGCCGCTGTGGCGGAAAAATCCGCCGAAACCGCCGGAGCTGCCGCACCCTCTTCTGGCCGCGCCCTTGATTCGGGCAATATGTGCTTTATGGGAAGCAATGTGGTCATCGGCACCGCCACGGCCCTTGTGGTGGCCACCGGGGCCAACACCTATTTCGGTTCGCTGGCCAAAAGCATTGTGGGCACCCGCTCCCAGACGGCCTTTGACAGGGGCGTCAACAGCGTAAGCTGGCTGCTCATCCGCTTCATGCTCTGCATGGTGCCCATTGTCTTTTTTATCAACGGCTTCACCAAGGGTGACTGGAGCGACGCCTTCATGTTCTCCCTGGCCATTGCCGTGGGCCTCACGCCCGAAATGCTGCCGATGATTGTCAGCGCCAACCTGGCCAAGGGCGCGGTGGCCATGTCACGCAGCAAGGTGGTGGTCAAACGCCTCAATTCCATCCAGAACTTCGGGGCTATGGACATCCTGTGCACAGACAAAACCGGCACCCTGACGCAGGACAAAATCATTCTCGAACGCCATGTGGACGCCCTGGGAAACAGGGACGACGACGTGCTGCGCCTCGCCTGGATCAACAGCTATCATCAGAGCGGCATAAAAAACCTCATGGACAAGGCCATTGTCCATTTTGGCGAGCAGCACCCCGAAAACGGCCTGCCCCGCCACATGCACAAGGTGGATGAGCTCCCCTTCGACTTTGTACGCCGCCGCCTCTCTGTCATCGTGTCCGACACTTCCGGCGAGCACCTGCTGGTATGCAAGGGCGCTGTGGAAGAAATGCTCTCCATCGCGTCGGGCGTCTACGTGCACGGGCAGGTCGTGCCCATGGACGCCCAGTGGCGGCAAAAGATCATTGATCTGTCCGATGCGTACAACCGTGACGGTTTCCGGGTGCTGGCCCTGGGCGCAAAGGCCATCAAGGGCGACGACATCCGCCAGCAGTACACCACTGAAGCGGAAAAAGACCTGATCATCAGAGGTTTTCTCACCTTTCTTGATCCGCCCAAGGACAGTGCCGAATCCGCCATTGCCGCCCTGCGCGAACACGGCGTGAGCGTCAAGGTGCTCACCGGCGACACGCCGGTCATCACGGCCAAGATCTGCCATGAAGTGGGCCTGGAACCGGGAACCGTGCTCACCGGCGACCAGATTGACGCCATGAACGAGCAGGAACTGCTTGCAGCCACCCGCGAGCACGATGTGTTCACAAGGCTCACCCCCCTGCAGAAGTCGCGCATTATCAAAACGCTGCAACAGGGCGGCCACACGGTGGGCTTTCTTGGCGACGGCATAAACGACGCCCCCGGCCTGCGGGACGCGGACGTGGGCATTTCTGTGGATTCCGCCGCTGATATCGCCAAGGAATCCGCAGATATCATTCTGCTGGAAAAAAGCCTGATGGTGCTGGAAGAAGGGGTTGTCAAAGGCAGGGAAACCTTCGGCAACATCATGAAATATCTTAACATGACGGCGAGTTCCAACTTCGGCAACGTCTTTTCGGTGCTGGTGGCCAGCGCGTTCATCCCCTTTTTGCCCATGCTGCCCATTCAGTTGCTGCTCCAGAACCTCATGTACGACTTCTCGCAGCTTTCACTGCCCTGGGACAGGGTGGACAAGGAGTTTCTGCAAAAACCCCGCAAATGGGACGCCAAGAACATCGGCCGCTTCATGGTCTGGATAGGCCCCACCTCATCCATCTTCGACATAACCACCTATGCGCTCATGTGGTTTGTCTTTGGAGCAACCAGCGTCGAGATGCAGTCGCTCTTCCAGTCCGGCTGGTTTGTTGAGGGCCTTCTTTCACAGACCCTCGTGGTGCACATGCTGCGCACAAGAAAAATCCCCTTTGTGCAAAGCACCGCCGCGCTCCCGGTCTTGCTGCTCACAGGAACCGTCATGGCGCTCGGCATATACATGCCCTTCTCCGGGCTCGGCGAACTGGTGGGACTCGAACCCCTGCCCTGGAGCTACTTTCCCTGGCTGGCGGGCACCCTGCTGTGCTACTGCGTCGTGGCGCAGGCCATGAAGGTGGTGTATATCCGCAAGTTCGGCCGCTGGTTCTAGGAAACGCTGATTTATTTCGTTTGGCGGCGTTGCTCCGTTTTTTTGAAACAGTCGAGGACGAAAGAGTCCACTCCTGCTTCAAAAAAAGGTCGCGCCTTGCCAAACAAAATAACTGCGCGTTTCCAGGAGGCTCTTTATTCAGTGCTTCCTTAGCAATAGGGAACATGGTGCAATGCTGTGTGGGGGAAAGAATGCTGTGTGGGGGAGGGACCCTTTTGTAAAAGGGTCTCCTCCCCCACGCCCCCTCCCCCTAAAACTTTTATCGTATGGTAGTATTGAACTGAAAAACCCGGCAATTCCTGTTGGAATTGCCGGGACAGAACTATAAAGGGGCCGCAATGCGGCCCCTCACGCGTTTCACTTCAGTACATGTACGGTTGCCCTGGCCGCAGCCTGTAGCTCTGCTGCGGACAGATATGCTGCGAGAGCAAGCTCTTCGCACCCGGAGGGCTAGACAGTGTCTAATCCTGCTCAAGCTCGTGCTTGAGCCAGGACTTAACTTCAGGAGTCGGCGCGCTGATGCCTCGCCAGTCGCCATGCTCCTTACGAAATTCAGCCATAAGATTCTTGGGCAGCGGCAGGCTGATGAGATCGTCAGCCCTTTCGGAGTTGCGCCGAACCAGCCGCACCATGGGGGGACTCTGCCAGCTGTCCACAACAAAATAGTGGGCCACATCGTCCTTGGAACGAACCGGAGGATACTCCGAATGCCAGTCATTATTGCCCCATTCAAGGTACATGGTTACAGCATGCTCCGGGGTCAGGTTCCAGTCTATATCGTAAAGTGCAAAGTCCTTTAGTTGCGACATGGCGTCCTCCTCATTGGTCTTGTTCTATTAATAATCATTCTTGAAAGCCTTGGCAAGTCATGCTGACCGCAAAAAGTCTCAACCTGCTGGCAATGCTGCTGAATTCATGTGACAATTTATTATTAAAATAGTACGTTAGATCGTGGCTTAATGAAAGGTCGTGGCAACAGTATATTTTCAAAATCCAAACACGCCTGCCCGCGCCTGTTTGCGTGAACCGGCAGTCTCTTTATGCCAGCCCTCGCCGTGACCACGAACCCTGCTCACGTGGCACAGCGTGCCGGAAACACACTGTGTTGTCCCATGTGCAGCTTTTTTCCGCTGTCTCACTGGTCACAAAAGCCTGAAACTTTCACACGGTCACGCACCCCGCCGACCGATGGCATACGCGAAGGAGGTTGGCGGCGCATGCGGGTCTGCCCGCCCCCTTTGTGCAAGATATATCAGTAAGACGAAGGCTCTATTGCCCGCCAACTCTGGCTATGCTACCCCATAAGAGTAATAGTAACGTTAACCGTCAATTGCGGAGCTATCTATGGTTATGACAATCCGAGAGGCAACCTTCAAGCTTTTGCGCCAACTGGGCCTTACCACCATCTTTGGCAATCCCGGCTCCACGGAAGAAACTTTTCTTAAAGATTTCCCCAAAGACTTCCGCTATATACATACGCTTCATGAAGCTTCCGCCGTCGGCGCCGCTGACGGCTACGCCCAGGCCACCCGCAGGCCGGCGCTGGTGAATCTGCACACCTCGGCCGGAGTGTGCAATGCCATGAGCAATATTCTTTCGGCCAGGATGAACCAGACGCCCCTGATCATCACGGCGGGCAACCAGACCCGCGAGATGCTCCTCATGGAGCCGTGGCTCACCAATGTGCAGCCAGCGGAACTGCCCAAGCCCTGGGTCAAGTGGAGTTACGAACCTGTGCGGGCGGAGGATGTTCCCGCGGCCTTTATGCGGGCGTATGCCATGGCATTGCAGCCCCCGGCCGGGCCTGTATTTCTGTCCATCCCCCTTGACGACTGGGACAAACCCGCCATGGGCGAACCAGTGGCGCGGTGCGTGGCGCCCCGCATCGGGCCTGATCCCGAGCGCATCGCCAAATTTGCCGACGTGCTCTCCAAGGCCAAAAACCCCGCGCTTATCTATGGTGCGGCCATTGCCAGGGGCAACGGCTGGAAGCAGGCCATTGCCCTTGCCGAAAAGCTCAATGCCCCCGTTTGGGCGGCTCCCGCTTCGGAGCGGCCCCCCTTCCCCGAAGACCACCCCCTTTATGCCGGGGGCCTGCCCTTTGCCATTGGGCCGCTGGCCAAAAAACTCGACGGTCACGATGTGGCCATTGTCATCGGCGCGCCGGTTTTTCGCTACTACCCCTACGTGAAAGGCCCCTATATTCCAGAAAAACTGCACCTGCTGCACATTTCTGACGACCCGGAAGAAACCGGACGCGCTCCTGTGGGCGACAGCATGCTCTGCGACGCTGTACTGGCGCTGGAAGCGCTGGAAGCCCGCGTCAAGGCGCGCACCTCTGCCCCCAAGGTCAAAAAACAGGCCCAGCGCATGGCCCCGCAACCAGCCGCGCCCGAGCCTTGCCAATGCAATATGCTGACAGCACTGGAGCTTTTTAAAACCCTGCACGAAGCCACCCCTGACGAGACCGTTCTGGTGGTAGAATCGCCGTCCAACCTCGGCGAGTTGCACGCGGCCTGGCCGGTGAAGCTGCCAGACACTCTCTATACCTTTGCCAGCGGCAGCCTTGGCTGGAACCTGCCCGCCAGCGTGGGCATTGCTCTGGCAGAACGCGACAGTGGCCGCAACCGTCCGGTTTTGGCCATTATTGGCGACGGTTCCATGCAATATTCTGTTCAGGGACTCTGGACGGCGGCACAGCTTGAACTGCCCATTCTCTTTGTCATACCCAAAAACAGCGAGTACGCCATCCTGAAATCCTTTGCCGCCCTGGAAAAAACCACCGGCGTCCCCGGTCTTGACCTGCCCGGCCTTGACCTCGTCTCCCTTGCCAGGGGCTATGGCTGCGAAGCCCTGCGCATCGAAAACGCGGACGGCGTGCGCAAGGCCTGCGCTCAGGCTTTCAAGCGTTCTGGCCCCACCCTGCTTGAAGTTCCCATCCTTCCCACCATTCCTTCCCTGCTGTAGCAAAAAACGCTGCCCGGCCTTGTAAAAGGCCGGGCAGCGACTGTTCACCCGTCAGCAGCCGTGGGCTCTGCACGGACGCGGCAGCGTTGTGGACGCCCCGCACACAAAGGTTTTAGGGGGTGGGGGCGTGGGGGAGGCGACCCTTTTGCAAAAGGGTCCCTCCCCCACAAAACATTCCCTCCCCACAAAGTATTCCTTCCCCACAAAACATTACCGCCCCCACAAAGCATTACCCACTTTTTTCCTTGAACTTGCGCTGCGCCTCACGGACAGCCATGGCTTCACGTGACTTTCGGGCTTTTTCCTCTTCTGCGCGGCGCTGCTTGCGAACACGTTCAAGCCGTGCCTGCTGGGCCTGCTCACGTTGCAACCGCGCCTGTTCCAGCAGTTTTTCGCGTTTGCTGTCAAAAACAAGGGTGGAACGCAGGGCCGCAATGCCGAGGGCCACAACGGACACGATGAGGATAAGCACCTTCTGTATGGACCACTGATCGTCGCCCAGAACGTCACGCAGCCAGCCCAGGCGCAGGTTGTCGCCCCAAAAGACCACGACGGGCACGCCAATAAAGCAGAGCAGCAGCCCGATGAGCTCAATCCACAAAAATGTTTTGCCCATGGTGAGGCCGAAAAGCGTACCGTCGCGCACCATACGCAAGAATTGCAGACGCTTGCGCAGATTGCGCAGCAGTTCCGCCAGGCGCGGCGTATCGGCCTGCGTACGCCCGAAGGATTCTGCTTCCTTGAAATTGCAGGAAAAGGCGCGGTTGATAATGCCCGCGCTCTCATTGAAGTCGCGGCTGAACTGGCGCAGAGCAGCGGGAAAGGGAAACCATGAGGCTTCGTCGCGAATTTCTTGAATAATATCAAGATAATATTTGTACTTATTGCGCAGTTCTTCCACTTCGTGGCTGATGCAGGTTTCAAGCTCTTTTTCCAGAACCGGCAGTTCTTCCACGACCTTGAGGTAGGCAATATAGTTATTGGTATTGGCGAGTTTTTCCAGTTGCCGCACCTTTGCCCCAAGCTGCAACTGCACGAGATGCTCCGGCGGAAACCAGTCGTCAAGCCGGTCACGCAGGGAATTGATGGACCCGCCGTCCGCCTCGGCCTTTTTCTTGGCCTCGGCCCACAGGTCGTACAGGGAAGAAAGAATGAGCAGACGCCCCCGCTCCAGGGCCGGGTCCACCAGCACGCGGTTGAAGTACGTGGGATCTTCGCGGATAAGTTTTACCAGCAGATCCTGCACAGCCTCGGCAAAGCCCATTTTGACCTTGCAGGCCATTTCACGGTAGCGGACTTCGCGCCATTGGGGCATGACGCGCCATATCTGGGCATACTGCTCAATGGCCGTGCCAAAATGCCCCTGCTCTTCCTCGAGCCTGGCTTGCAAAAACTCGTTCCATGCCTGAAGCATGGGCGATGGGGCGAGCATGGCCGCTTCGCCAAAGGCTGCGGTGGCTCGGGGGAAGTCCTGCCGTTGCACGTGGCAGAAGCCCAGAACCATCCGCAAACGCCAGTCGCGTGGTTGCCGTCCAATGCTCAGGCTTGTTTTTTTGTCAATTTCTGCCAGCCCTTCGGGCGGGGCGGCGGCAAGCTTTTTCAGCAAATCCCAGGCCGGGCTGTCGTCATGGGGGGGCGGGGTCTCGCCTGGTTCGGGGTCACGCATGCGGTACAGCCAGTGCTGGGGCACATGGCGCAACTGGCACATGCCATTGATGTCCAGCACGCCTTGCAGCACGAGCGCCGCGTCGCCGCCTTCCGCCAGCAGGATGTCATAGCCCGCCGTATGCTGTTCGGTAAGCACCTGCTCGATGCGGCGAAAGCCGACGTTGATGGCGTCCAGATCCAGATTCGCCACATTGTCCCACAAATCCCGTCCACTGGGCGGGCATTGGCGTGTGGGGCACTGGGCTGCCGTGTGGCCGTGGATGCCGCAATAAAAACATCCGGCTTCCCCCGCGTCGCCCGCTGTGAGCTGGGCGGGCATGAGCAGGGGGATGGAACGCTCGCTGAGGCTGTTTTCGTCCAGCAGCACGTTGCACCAGCTGTCCATGCTCATCTGTTCGCCGGTATACCGCAGATCGCGAACCGTAAAGCCCTCGCCCAGCAGATAGGCGTTGCGATAGCTCAGGTAGGGGAAGTCCGGCATGAGGTTGTCCCACTGCAGGCCGATCTTCTTGGGCAGGTCGCTGTTGAAATTGAGATTGTTGCGGTCGGCAACCACGCAGACGCAAGGCCAGCAGGCCCCGTTCTCCTTGTCGCAGCCTTGCAGATATTCGCGCAGAAAGGTGCGCAGCATAAGCAGATTGTCCATGGCCAGCATCACAAAGGAGCCGCTGACGATGGACTTTATCTTGAGCCGCTGCAACAGCGCCTCGATCTTTTTGAACATGGCGCTCCAGCCGCTCTGGAAGGCCTTGTCCAAAGGGCTGCCCAGGGGGTGCAGGAGAACGAACCATGCCTGGGTGGAGGCATAGGGCATGCGCACGTCCACCAACATGGTGGCCCAGTCCACGGCGCTCATGCCCTGGCGGCCGGGGCTGCGCTCAAAATCGATGCCGGGGAGGTTTTTTTTGCCTTCGCGACTCTTGGGATGCACCCATACTTCAAGGCTGTCGCGCACCAGCATTTCCTGCGTCTGCAGGGCGCCGTCCAGCAAAAGATTCACGTCGCGCTTGCGGCCAAACTGCAGGCGTCCGGGAAAAAGCTCTATGCTTACAGACAGTTCGTTGAAATTGCCCCAGACCATAAGCCGGGCCAATGCCAGAAAGACGTCATCGGTAAAAAAGAACCACAGGGCCTGCTCTTCTTCTTCGCCCACCAGCATGCCGCCGTAGTTGAGCAGCGTCTGCCCCACGGCAGGAGCCAGTTTGCCATGCCAGCAGACCCACAGAACATGGCCCATGGTGCTCATGCTCATGTCTTGCGTGTCGGGAAGACGGGACAATAACTGCGATAGCTGGGCCATGAACAAAATCCTTTATGAAGGCGCGGGCCTGGTATAGACTGCCCAACGCCACAATCGGATGTGGATCAAAACAAGGCGGTTCCGCATGGATATTAACAAAACTCTTCAGGAACTCAAAGCCCGTCCCGGCTTCACCGAGCACGTGGGCATGATGCTCGTTCATAATGGCGTGGTACGGGGCTGGTCCCGCAACGATCGCTCCCCGGTCACTTCGGTAGACATCACGCCCGACCGGAAAAAGATGGCCGCCATTGTGGCCGAGATGGAGCAGCGCCCCGGCATTTTCGCCATTGTGGCCGATGCCGAGGAAGGCCTGCTCAAACCCGGCGACGACGTGCTCTTTCTGGTTGTGGCCGGCGACATACGCGAAAACGTCAAGGCCGTCTTTGCAGAGCTGCTGGACAGGATCAAGGCCGAAGCCGTCATAAAGCAGGAACATCTGCAAGACTGATCGCCAAACGTGACGCCCAAGCCTTACGCGACGCCAAGCCAGACTGAACGCCAAGCCAAACGGGATGCCAGGACTGACCGCCCAACCTGGCCAAAAGATTGACCAAAAGGCTGACCGTCATAACTGGCCGCCACCCCTGGCAGCAAGGCTGGCTGCACGTCTGACTGCAAGGCTGGCTGCGGCCCTGCCCAGCGCCCCCAAAAAATGGTTTCGCGGGCAGTGCTCTTTGTATTATATCGGCAGGGATAACAGAAGAATAAGTCCTGTGGCGAGAATAAGTCCTGCGGCTATTTTTCTTCCTGCCCGACATCGGCAGCTGCCGCGCGCCAAGGAGCTTCGGCAATATACCCGCACGCAGCGTGCCCGGCCGTCGCGCATGCGGCTTGCCGTGCCGAATCGATCACGGTCGCAGGGAATGTCGCAGGGGGTAAGTTTGTTCACCGTCACGCATGCGGCTTGCCGTGCCGCCACGGCGCGGCGGTCCCAATTTCACCTTTTCCGGCGGAGGCCGCGCCCGCCAGCATTGCCAACCCGGCATTTATGTCTTATTTTAGTGAGATGCCGCCAGCCCCCCAGGCTGCTCAGGACCGTGGGCCCTGAGCTTGCGCCGACGCGCCATAATGGCGTGTGCATCCGGGCCAATGGCGGCTTGCCCGTGCCCAACAGAGGAGACTTCATGTTCGGCTTTCTTTTCAAAAAAATATTCGGCAGCAAAAACGAACGTTATTTGCGCCGTCTGCGCCCCCTTGTGCAGCGTATCAATGCCTTGGAACCACAGATGCAGGAATTGGCGGACGAGGACTTCCCCCCCCGCATTCTCCAGTACAAAGATGCCGTCCAGCAGGAAGGCCAGAGCCTGGACGCCCTGCTTCCCGAGGTATTCGCCCTGGTGCGCGAGGCTTCGCGCCGCGTGCTGGGCATGCGCCACTATGACGTGCAGCTTATCGGCGGCATGGTGCTGCACAAGGGCAAAATCGCCGAAATGAAGACTGGTGAAGGCAAAACCCTTGTGGCCACCCTGCCGGTGGTGCTCAACGCGCTGTCGGGCAAGGGCGTGCATGTGGTCACGGTCAACGACTATCTGGCCAAGCGTGACTCGGCCTGGATGGGCCAGTTGTACGGCTTTTTGGGGCTGACCACGGGCGTCATCGTTCACGGTCTTGATGATGAAGAGCGCAAGCAGCAGTACGCCGCCGACATCACCTACGGCACCAACAACGAGTTCGGTTTCGACTATTTGCGCGACAACATGAAGTTCTACGGCCATCAGCTGGTGCAGCGCGGCCACAATTACGCCATTGTGGACGAAGTGGACTCCATCCTCATTGACGAAGCCAGAACGCCGCTCATCATTTCCGGCGCTTCCGACGAATCCGTGGGCTTTTACCGCACTGTGGACGAAATAGTCCGCAGGCTCCAGCCCGAGCACTACACCATTGACGAGAAAGCGCGCACCGCCATGCTTACCGACGAGGGCGTGGCCTACTGCGAAGAGATGCTCAAGGTCGACAACCTCTTTGACCCCGCCAATATCACGGCGCAGCATCACGTCATGCAGTCGCTCAAGGCGCACCAGATTTTCAAGCGCGATGTGGACTACATCGTGCAGGACGATCAGGTGGTCATTGTTGACGAATTTACGGGCCGCCTCATGGCTGGCCGCCGCTATTCCGACGGCCTGCACCAGGCCCTGGAAGCCAAGGAAGGCGTGACCATCGCCGCTGAAAACCAGACGCTGGCCTCCATCACCTTCCAGAACTACTTTCGCCTGTACGAAAAACTTTCGGGCATGACGGGCACGGCCGACACCGAAGCCGTGGAATTCCACCAGATCTACAATCTGGAGGTCATCTCCATTCCGCCCAACCGGCCCATGGTGCGCAAGGATTACCCCGACCTCATCTACCGCAGCCGTCAGGAAAAGTTCGACGCCATTGTGGAAGCCATCACCGAGCTGCACAAAAAAGGCCAGCCCGTGCTTGTGGGCACCATTTCCATTGAAACGTCCGAAATGCTTTCGCACCGCCTGAGCAAGCTGGGCGTTCCCCACAACGTGCTCAACGCCAAGCAGCACGAAAAAGAAGCCGAAATCGTGGCTCAGGCCGGTCAGGCGGGCAAGGTCACCATTGCCACCAACATGGCCGGACGCGGCACGGACATCGTGCTGGGCGAAGGCGTGGTGGATCTGGGCGGCCTGCACATCCTCGGCACCGAGCGGCACGAAAGCCGCCGCATCGACAACCAGTTGCGCGGCCGTTCAGGCCGTCAGGGCGACCCCGGCTCCTCCCGTTTTTACCTGTCGCTTGAGGACGACCTCATGCGTCTTTTCGGCTCTGACCGCATCAAGGGCCTGATGGAAAAACTGGGCCTGCGTGATGGCGAAGCCATTGAAAACGCCATGGTCACCCGTGCGGTTGAAGGCGCGCAAAAGCGCGTTGAAGCGCATCACTTTGAAATTCGTAAAACCCTGCTGGATTATGACAACGTCATGAACCAGCAGCGCGAAGTCATCTACGCGCTGCGCCGTGAAATCATGGTGGAAGCCGACCTTGACCCGGTCATGGACGAGTTCATGAACGACGTGCTGGACGACGTGTACGGCTCCATTGAAAACGTGCCCGTGGACGATCAGGACGGCCTCCGTCAGGCGGCCTTTGCCCGCCTGCGCGACGTATTCAACCTTGACCGCGTGCTGCCCGAAAACGCCCGCCTGCCCGAACGCGAGGAGTGCGCCCCCCTGGTGCACAAGATTCTTGACAGTCTCAGGGCCGAAACCGGCGACAGCTACCGCGACATCCAGCGCTACTTCATGCTTGAAGAGCTTGACCGCAGCTGGAAGGAACACTTGCGCAACATGGACGCCCTGCGTGACGGCATAGGACTGCGCGGCTACGGCCAGCGCGACCCCAAGCTGGAATACAAGCGTGAAGGCTTTGAACTGTTCCAGTCCATGCTCTTCCAGATACGCGAGAGCGTGTTCCGCGCCCTGACCAGAATCCGCGTGGCCCCCGCCGAGCCTGTGGTGGACGCCATTGAGGTGGCCCCCGAAGAGGCCGCGCCTCAGGGCCAGCCCCTTGCGCGTGAATTCCGCCATAAGGAGCGGGCCAGCAGCCTGTCCTACTCCGGCGGCGGCGATGCAGATGCCTCCAACACCCCGGCCAAGGCCGCGCCCCGTATTGGCCGCAACGACCCCTGCCCCTGCGGCAGCGGCAAAAAGTACAAAAAGTGCTGCGGCGTGGATAAATAGCAGCCGCGCCTCGCCGGGCTGCAACGCCAAACTGCGTCCCATACAGGGTACCCCGCACGGGGGAGCATGACCAACCACGGGCAGCATAGCCAGCAGCATGCCCGGCAGCACAACAATACAATGAACCGACAAAGAGGGGGTCGCGCAAAGCGCGGCCCCCTCTTGAACATTTTAACTTTGAAATGCTTCACATTTCAAAGTTTTCATTCAGCCGAAAAATGCGATTTGCGGCTGAATCCACGCCACGTTGTGGCGCGCTGTGCTTTTGCACAGCGTTAGAGCATTTACACTTTTTCAAAGTGTAAATGCTCTATTTGTATCTGAACCTGAAACAGGAATAAAAGTTTTAGGGGGTGGGGGTATGGGGGAGGCGACCTTTTTTCAAAAAGGTCCCTCCCCCAAAAGAAGATGTTACGCCATATCTTCCGTAAGGATCATGTTGCGGGCCGCCGCCGTTTCGTCCATGCGGCGCGCGGGCAGGGTCACGGGAGCGTCCAGCAGGGCCTGCGGGTCGCTCTTGGCCACGAGCATGATGTCTTCCAGAGCCTGCACAAAGGAGTCCAGGGTTTCCTTGCTTTCCGTTTCCGTGGGTTCGGCCATGATGCACTCATGGACGATCAGCGGGAAGTAGATGGTGGGCGCGTGGAAACCACGGTCCAGCAGGGCTTTGGCTATATCCAGTGCGCGGGTTCCCTGAGGCGCGGAGGCCACGAACTCGTGAGCGCACAGCCGTGCGGCATAGGGGATGTCCAGGACTTTTTCCAGACGCTTTTTCAGATAGTTGGCGTTGAGCACCGCGTATTCCGAAGCTCTGGTGAGCCCTTCGGCTCCGAGGCGCATCATGTAGGCAAGCGCACGAATCAGTATGCCGAAGCTGCCGTAGAAAGGCCCCATATAGCCGATGGACTGCGGCACGTTGTAATCAAGGGTGAACATGCCGTCCGGCCCCTTGCGCACGCGCGGGGCGGGCAGGAAGGGAATGAGGCGCTCGCCCACGCCAACGGGCCCGGCGCCGGGGCCGCCGCCGCCGTGCGGGGTGGACAGGGTTTTGTGCACGTTGAGGTGCACCACGTCAAAGCCCACGTCGCCCACGCGCATCTTGCCCATGATGGCGTTCATGTTGGCGCCGTCATAGTACAGCAGGGCGTCGATCTTGCGCAGTTCCGCCACGATGCGGGGCAGATGCACTTCCATAAGTCCCAGCGTGTTGGGGCAGGTCATCATGAGGCCCGCCACGTCTTCGCCGTGCTTCTGGATGGCGGCCACGATGGCATCGGGGTCAACCATGCCGTCGCGGGATTCGATATTGATGGTCTCAAAGCCCGCCAGAGCCGCCGAAGCGGGGTTGGTGCCGTGGGCGGCGTCGGGAATGAGTATTTTTTGGCGGTTACGGCCCTTGGCCTTGTGGTAGGCGGCGATGAGCTTGACGCCCACGAACTCGCCGTTGGCCCCTGCCATGGGCTGCAGGGTAAAGGCCTTCATGCCGGTGAGTTCGCAGAGCAGGTTTTCGGCCTGATACACGCACTCAAGCGCGCCCTGGGTGCAGCCAACGCCGCTGCCCAGTTGGGCGAGCATGGGGTGCAGACGCGTAAAGCCGGGCAGCGAGGCCACATACTCCGTGAACTTGGGGTTGTACTTCATTGTGCAGGAGCCAAGCGGATAGAAATTGGCGTCCACACAATAGTTGAGTTTGGAAAGCCCGGTAAAATGGCGCACCACGTCCAGTTCGGAGCATTGGGGCAAACGGGGCTCTTCCTTGCGCAGCAAGCCAGCGGGCAGCATGTCCGCAGCCTTGGGGGCGTCGGATTCTAAGCAAAAGGCGCTGCGACCGGGCACGGATTTTGCGAATATGGTTTTCACAACAGACCTCCCACGGTTTCGGCCAGCATGCCGATCTGCTGACGGCTGTTGCGTTCGGTGCAGGCCAGCAGCAAGACGTTTTCCATGCCGGGATAGTACCGGCCAAGAGGATAACCGGGCACGCAACCGTGTCCGGCCAGGGCGTCCACCAGCGACTGGGCCGGGATGGGCAGACGCAGGGCCACTTCATTGCCGTAAGGAGCGTCGTTGAGCAGCTCAATGCCCTTGATGGCGGTGAGGCGTTCCACGGCGTAGCGGGTAAGGGCCATGTTGTTTTCAGCCAGCCGCGTGAGGCCGCAGGGGCCGAGCAGCGACATGTAGATAAGCGATCTCAGGGCGCACAGTGCCTGGTTGGAGCAGATGTTGGACGTGGCCTTGGCCCGGCGGATGTGTTGCTCACGGGCCTGGAGGGTCAACACGTAGCCCGTTTTGCCGTCCACATCGTTTGTGCGGCCCACAATGCGGCCGGGGAACTGGCGGATATGCTCCTTGCGGCAGGTCATAATGCCCAGGTAGGGGCCGCCGAACGAAAGGGGCATGCCGAGGCTCTGCCCTTCGGCAACGGCCACATCCGCGCCCATTTCGCCGGGCGTTTTCAGCACCGACTGCATGACGGGGTACACGGAAATGACGCCGAAAGCCTTGTGTTCGCGCGCTTTGGCAAACACCTGTGTATAGTCGGCCACTGCGCCAAAGAAGTTGGGGTTCTGCACGATGACGGCGGCAGTGGTGTCGTCGATGGCAGCCATGAGCGCGTCAAGACGGCTCACGCCCTTTTCCTGTTTGACGGTTTTGAGATCAAGGTCAAGGCTGGAAATATAGGATGCCAGCATGACGCGCCAGATGGGGTTGACGGCCTCGTCCACCACCAGCACGCGGCGGCGGGTGGCGCGAACGGCCATCATGGCGGCCTCGAAAATGGCGGAACCGCCGTCGTACACCGAGGCATTGGCGCAATCCATGCCCATGAGGCGGCTTATGGCCGTCTGGAACTCAAAAATGGCCTGCAGGGTTCCCTGCGAGCACTCGGGCTGATAGGGCGTGTAGGAGGTGTAGAACTCGCTGCGCCCTGAAAGCGCGTCCACAGCCTTGGGGATGTCGTGGGCATAGTAGCCCGCGCCAAGGAAGGACATGATATCCGGGCAGTTTTTGGCGGCCAGGCCCTCAAAGTAGGCGCAAACGTCAGCTTCTGACTGACCTTTGGGCAGATTGAACTGTTTGGGGCGCATTTCCGGAGGAATATCGGCAAAAAGGCCGTCCAGATCGCGCACACCAACCACGGAGAGCATTTCTTGCAACTCTTCCGGTGTGTGGGGGATGTATGGCATATCTGCTCCTTGAGCATGTTACGCGTGACGGATGCCTGGGAGGTAAGGGCTTATCCGTTGGAATGCGTTTTGGCTGCGCCCGCCGCTCGCGTTGAGCTGGCGGGCCTGTGCGCCGCATCGCCGCATCCCGGGCCGCAACCCCGGGTTGCCGTTACCAGTTCCCCAAAGCATGGGGCTGGTCTGGATTCCAGACCAGATTCGAAAAACACCGCCGGGAAAGGGAGTGCGCTCCGGCATGAAGGGCCATCCTGCGCGGCATGACGGCGGGCAGCCCGCCTTGCACGGCATGACAACGGAATTCGGCCAGAGAACAACACCCGTGACGGGTTTTAGACCAGATTAACTTTGAAATGCTTCACATTTCAAAGCTGTCATTCTGCCGAAAAATACGGTTTCCGGCAGAATCCACGCCACGTTGTGGCGCGCTGCACTCCCGTGCAGCGTTAGAGCATTTTACCTTATTTCAAAGGTAAAATGCTCTAATGGCCTTCAGTGGCGCAAAAAGCCTCGTACGCTGCCGCGTCCATAAGGCCTTCGGGCTTGCGGGAAACATTGACCTTCAAAAGCCAGCCCTCGCCGTAGGGATCGCTGTTGCATTTTTCAGGGGCGTCTTCCAGGGCGGTGTTGACGCTGGTGACATCGCCGCTCACCGGCGAAATCAGGTCGCTGGCCGCCTTGACGGACTCAACGGAACCGAACTCCCCTTCCTCGCTCACTTCGTCGCCCACCAGGGGCAGTTCCACATAGGTGATGTCGCCGAGGGATTCCTGGGCAAAGTGGGTGATGCCCACCACTGCCTCGTCGCCCTCAAGGCGAACCCATTCGTGGCTTTTGCTGTACAACAGATTCGTGGGATTGGTAGCCATATGCGTTCTCCTGAAAGTTGTTGGGAGCTAAGTACGCGCCGTGGCGGCACGCAAACCATCACAGATTCAACCCCGTAAGCGGCGTACGGCATGGGCCGCTGGCCGCCTCACGCGGGCGTCAGGCCAGTTTTTTGCGGGCCGTGCCTTCTTTGTAGAAGGGAACGTCCACCTTCGCGGCGGGCAGTTCCGTTCTTGCGGCGCGCACCACAAAGTTTTCCTTGTCGGCATGGGCGGCGTCCACCCAGGCAAAGGCAATGACATAACCGAGAGAAGGCGCGATGGAACCGCTGGTGACGCGGCCCACGGCATCGCCGCCGGGCAGGGCCACGACATCGCCATGACGGGCGGAACGGCGGCCTTCGATCTTCAGGGGCATCAGAACCTCGCGGATGACCTGCGCCCCTTTCTTGCCCACATAGTCCGCCTGACTCGTCATCATGCGGCCCATGCCAGCTTCGGCCGGGCTGTGGTCTTCATCAAGGTCATGTCCGTACAGGGGCAGGCCCGCCTCAAGGCGCAGGGTGTCGCGCGCGCCAAGGCCCACGGGCTTCACGCGCTCGTCGGTCAGCAGGGCTTTCCAGAAGTCTTCTGTCTTGCTGGCGGGCAGATAGAGTTCGTAGCCCAGTTCGCCGGTGTAGCCTGTGCGGCTCACCAGCACGGGCACGCCCTGCCACTGCGATTCGCGGAAGGAGAAGTAACCGAGGTCATGAAAGTTCTGGCCCATGAGCTTTTCAAGCACGTCCAGCGATTCCGGACCTTGCAGGTCCACCTTGCCAGTCTCGCTTGAAATATCCGTAATTTTCACGTTTTCCGGCAGGCGGGCACGCAGGGTGGCCAGATCGTTTTCCGCGCAGGCGGCATTGACCACAGCCATGAAGGATTCCGGCCCAAAACGGTAAATGATGCCGTCGTCAAGCACGCCGCCCTTTTCATTGAGCAAAAAGCCGTAGCGGCATTTTCCGGGAGCCAGGGTTTCAAGGTTGTGACTTACGGCAAGCGACAGAGCCTCTGTCGCGCCGGGGCCTTCAATGCGGAACTCGCCCATGTGGCAGATATCAAAAATACCGGCATGGTTTCTGGTATGCAGGTGTTCCGCAAGGATTCCTTCATACTGGATGGGCATGAGCCAGCCGGCGAAAGGGGCCATCTTGGCGCCCTGGGCTTCATGCCAGGAGGTTAGCGGGGTACGCAAATCCGACATGTTTTCTCCTTGTTCTGGGTGTGGTTACAAAATTACTGCGTCATGCCAGGCACTGGGCGCAGTCCCCTAAAAAACCATCAACGCACTTATACACAGATGATACCACTTGCAAAGGACGGACACAAGAAGTGTGAAATAATTATCAGCATTCTTTGCGCACTACGGTTTCGCTCGTAGCACACGCAACACGCTTCAAATATTAATCAAAGTTTTTTTCACGCCTGCCCGTTGTCGTTCAGTTTTTTACGCCTGGGCAAAAAACCTTGTCATAACAGACGGTTCGCAATTGCTGAAATAGCGGGACAAGTCAGCCTGATTCAAAGCGTGTTCCAGGTGTTCCGGTTCTCGTGAAACACCAATAAGGAGGCGCTCCAACTCTTGAATGCCCTCACCTGCATTGCAGAAAAAATCGCCCAATATTTTACAGGCAGCTATGTGCCCGCCTTTTACGTCCATGCGCAGTTCAACTGTGCCCCAATCAAAGCGCTGCCGCTTGCGCTCGGTAAAATTGGGCATGGCCCCGTAGTTCCAGCTCCACTGCCGGTATTTTTCATCGGCCAGCTTTTGGGCCTCGGCCACAAGGGCGTCGTCCACCGTGCCGGGAGCGTCGGCGCAACGGCGCAGCAGGGCCGCTGTCAGAGCCACGATATCACTGCCGGAACGCCAGTATTCCGAAATATTGCCCACCCGCGACCGCACCGAGGCAACGCCCTTGGAGCGCATTTTTTCCGGGTCCACATTCAAAGCGTCCACAAGCCGCTCAAAATTCACGTCAATGAGCAGGGTCCCGTGGTGCAGCACCTTGCCCCGCCGCAGCATCTGCCCGCTGCCGGAAATTTTGCGCCCATTGGCCTCAATGTCGTTGCGGCCCGACAGCACGGCCTGCACGCCAAGATCGGCCAGCGCAGCGCACACGGGTTCGAGATAACGCCTGAAGTCCACTTTTTCGCGGCCATTGGCGTGTTCAATAAAGGAAAAATTGAGATTGCCCGTATCGTGGTACACGGCTCCGCCGCCGGTTATACGGCGTACCACAGGCAGATTTTCGCGCCGTATGAAGTCTGCATTCACTTCATCGGCGGTGCATTGATGGCGGCCCACAATGACCGAGGGGCCATTCTGCCAAAGCAGAAACCAGCCGGGATGACCAGCAGGCAAGGACTGGAACAGAACTTCTTCAAGCGCAAGGTTAAAGGCTGGATCAAGGGTTGAAAAAGTCAGATGCTCCATGCTTTCTCCTCTAGAGCATTTAACACTTGAAATGCTCGCGTACGGCAGGCAAAAGCCCGCCTACTCGCATTTCGTGGCAAGGATTTTCAGAAAAATCCTTGCAGAGCATTTAACTCATTTCATTCGTAAACTGCTCCAAAAAAGAGAATGCCGTTCTTCGGGTGGCAAGGTCAAGAGAGCGGGAGGATATTTCCAAGATTATTGACAAAATTTATCAAGGCATCAAGGATTTCGCCCTGCTCCGAGCCTGTGCCGGGGCATGGCGCGGAGCAAGTCTGGGCATGGCGCGGGGCAGGCGCGGGGTACGGCTTTTTTTCGTGAGCGCGCGATCCAGTGTCCATTTCGGGGGGGGGGAACCTCCGCCCGCGCCCATTCAAGACGGCTTTGCGCTAGCCCGCGTCCGCAAGGGCACGGGCCACGGCCTCGCCGTCCACCTGCCCGCGCTCAAAAACTTGCTGCACACGGCCTTCCGCCATGATGACCAGCCGCTCTCCCAGGCGCACGGCCTGCTCCGGATTGTGCGAAACCACCAGCAGCGGATACTCGGAGGCAAGACGCAAAAGCAGGCTTTCAATCTCCTCCGTGGCATGAACGTCCAGGGATGCCGTGGGCTCGTCCAGCAACAGCATGGCCGGCTCCAGAGCCAGCGCCCGCGCCAGGCAGAGGCGCTGCTGCTGCCCGCCGGAAAGTCGATCCGCAGGCGTATCAAGGCGGTCTTTGACCTCCTCCCACAGGCCCACGCTCACGAGCGCCTCACGGGTTTTCAGGCCGCGCTCCTTTTCGGGCAGGCCCGCCACCACTTCAAGGGGCAGGGCAAGGTTGCGTTCCACGCTGACGGGCAGGACGTTGGGCGTCTGAAAAACCATGCCCACCAGACGGCGAAGTTGCGCCAGCGGGCGCACGGACACGCCGGGCGCGGGATATATGGCTTCAAGCCCGCGCCCAAGATCAAGCTCCACCACGCCCGAGGTGCGGCAGTGAAAAAAAGTCTCGTTCAGACGGTTCAAGGCGCGCAGCAAGGTGGTCTTGCCCGAACCGGAACGCCCGGCAAGCACGGTGATGCCCCGCCCGGGGGCCTCCATGCGGACATTGTGCAGCACCTGCTGCTGCCCGAAATACACGCACAGATCATTGATGCGAACCGCAGAACTCACGCTACCCCCTGCCAGCGCTGGCGAAAGCGCTTTTCCATACGCCGGGCGCAAAAAAGCAGGGCCGACGACAGCAAAAGCAGCACCAGAGCCGCTCCGAAACCGCGCAGCAATTCGTCCGTATTCTGGTACTGCGCAGCGGTATAGTAAATGGAAAAAGGCAAAGCCTCAAACTTGTCCGCCAGCCCGCCGGGCAGTCCGGCATTGGCCACAACGCCCGTAAGCATGATCACCGCCGTGTCTTCGGCTGCCCTGCCCGTGGCCAGCAGCACGCCACCCCATATGCCAGGCCCGGCGGCAGGCAGCAGAACCCTGCGGGCAAGCTGCCGCCGGGTAAAGCCCAGCGCGGCTCCTGTGAGGCGCAGACTGTCGGGCACAGCCTCCAGAGCTTCACAGGTGGTGGTCACAATGACCGGCAACACCAGAAGGGCCAGGCAGCAGGCCGAGAGCAGCAGGGACGTGTTGGCTCCGGGCCAGACGGAATGACGCAGAAAAAGTATGAGCGTAAAGCCGAAAAGCCCCATGACGATGGAAGGCGTGCCCGCCAGTACATCCATGGCCAGACGGATGCGCCCGGCCTGACGCGCCGGAGCGAATTCCGCCAGATACAGACCGCAGCCCACGCCGGGAAAAAGGGCCAGCGCCATGGTCAGGCCCACGAGATACAGGGTTCCCGCGCAGGCTGGCCACAGTCCGTCCCACACAGGGCGGCGTCCCAGCAGGGCGTCCAGGGGCGGCACGTCGCCAAAAAGCAGATGGCTGCCCAACTGCGGAGCGCCCTTGACGGTCAGAAAGCCCAATAGAAAAAGCACGGCCGCACATGGGATGACGGCACAGGCGCGCAACAGCCAGCGCATGCACATCTGCACAAGAGCGCCGCGCCTCATGCCGACGCCTCATGCTGCGACGTGGCCGTCGTTTCGTTCTTCCGGCTGACAAGTCGACGCAAGGCCAGGCTTGCCGCCGTATTGACCGCCAGCAGAACGAGTCCTGCCACAAAAAGGGAATTGTACGCCGCCCCGCCCACCTCATTGGCCGTGACCAGAGCCATGTGCGCCGTGAGGCTGCGCATGCTTTCGGCCAGGCCGCCGGGCACGTGCGTGGCGTTGCCCGCCAGCATGAGCGGAATGAGCGTGTCGCCCACGGCCCTGCCAAAGCCCAGCACAGCGGCGCTGGCCAGATTGCGGCCAGATCGGGGCAGCACAAAAAGGCGCACCAGGTCAAAACGGCTGAAACCCATGGCCAGGCCCCAGGGGCAAAGCCGCTCAAACCGCGGTCGCAGGCCCGCCATCAGGATCAGCGTCATGGTTGGCAAAATCAGCAGAACCAGCATCACGCCAGCGGCGGCCAGACACATGCCAGTGCCGCCCAGCAGCGCCCGCGCAAAGGGCGTCAGCAGAAAAACGGCGGCAAAACCGTACACAACCGTGGGCACCGTGGTCATGAAGCGCACAAGGGATTCTGTAAAGCGAACCAGGGGCTGCAGGGCGGGAGATTCTTCGGTAAGCAGCCAGCAGCTCAGGCCCACGGCCAGAGGCCAGCCCAGCAGCAGGGCCACTGCGGCAAGGGCCAGAGACCCCACGCACATGGGCAGGATGCCGAACCTCCCCTGCGTGGGCTGCCAGACCCAGTCAAGGGGGCCGCCGGGGCCGGGAAGTCTTATGGCGGGCAGGGCTGCCATGACGACCATGGCAAAAAGCAGCACCACGGCCAGCACTGCCACCCATACCGACAGGCGCAGGGCAAGGCCCGGACTGTCCGTATGATCCGCCGTTTGCAGGCCCGCAGGCGGAAGCGCCGCAGCGCTCCCGCCTTGAAGGGCTGACGTAGCCCTATTTTTTGACATAGGGGATGTAGCCAGCCTTGGACACAATCTCCTGCCCGGCAGGAGTAAAGATGTAGTCCACAAAGCCCCTGGTGATGCCCTGGGGCTCGCCCTTGGTGTTCATGTACAGCAGGCGGGTGACGGTGTACTGCCCGGAGGCGGCGTTTTCCTGGCTGGGGGCCATGCCGTCCACGCTTACGCCCTTGATGCTCTTGTCCAGGTGGCCGATGCCCACATAGCCGACGGCGTTGGGATCCTGACTGATGGCGGTTTTCATGGCTCCGTTGGAATTGACCACATTGGCCGCCGCGGCGGATGCGCCCTTGTCCAGAGCGCGCTCTTCAAAGGTCTCGCGGGTGCCGCTGCCGTCTTCGCGCACATAGAGGGATATGGGGGCGTCAGCGCCGCCCACTTCCTTCCAGTTGGCGATCTTGCCGGAGAAAATATCCTTGATCTGGGCCTTGGTCAGCCCCTCGACCCTGTTGCCCGGGTTGACGGCCACGGCCACGCCGTCAATGGCGAAAGGAAAGGACACGAGGCCGTACTTTTCCACTTCAGCAGGCTTGAGGGCGCGGCCAGTATTGCCGATCTGCACAATGCCCTCGCCCACCTTCTGCACGCCCACGCCGGAACCGCCGCCGGCCACGGTGATGCGCACGGCGGGGTTGGCCTCCATAATCTGCCTGGCGGCTTCCTTCATAACAGGGATGTGGGCAGTGCCGCCCGCGATGTCGATAACGCCCTTCTGGCCCTTGAAGGCGTCCAGGGGCGCTGCCGGAGCGGCGGCCAGGGCCGTGCCCATGCCGCACAAAAGCAAAAGGGCCGCGAGGATTCCACGTTTCATGATTGTCTCCTACGGTTAGCGTGAACGGGTGGCGCGCATGCGCCGCACAACACAACAATTGGCGTGACCACGCCGCCGGGAGTCAGGTGTAAGGAAGAAGCCGCCCTCGCAGACAGCATAAAGGCTATCCGCTACCAGAGCGCGGGAGACATCCAGCCCCACCTGACTAACGGTCAGGTGACGCCCAAAAAACGGAACAGGGATGCTTTTGCGGTCGCGGATTCCACAAAAAACAGGGAGCCGCGCCAGCACTGCCTCCACAGAGAGGGAGTCGAAGTGTTGCAAAAGTCAACCATGGCAAAAACAGTATCCGAGGGGTTTTATCTGGTCAAGCGAGGTAACATGCGCTTTCGCGCGCTGTTTCTGTGCAGGACGCCCAGGGCCGCCCGCGCGGCGCGGGGTGGCAAGTTTGCCCGCGCGAAAAAGGGACGCCTCCTGACCGGCCCGCGCGGCGCGCATCTACAGGCCGAAAAAGCGGCGGGCGTTGTTCCCGCACACGCGCCAGACCTCTTCCGGCTCCTGCCCGCGCGCCTCGGCCACGGAGCGGGCCGTAAATACCGTAAACGCGGGTTCGTTGCGCTTGCCGCGCCAGGGCAGGGGCGCGAGATAGGGAGCGTCGGTTTCCAGCATGAGGCGGTCGGCAGGGATCAGGGCCACAGCCTGCCGTAGTTCTTCATTGGCCTTATAGGTAACAGGGCCGGGAACCGAGATATGCCAGCCGTTGCCAAGGATGCGCGCGGCCATGTCCGGCCCCTTGCCAAAGCAGTGCCACAGCAGGGGGTAATCCTTGAATCCCTGCGATTCCAGAACCATAAGGGTTTCTTCTTCAGCCTCGCGGCAATGGATCACCACAGGCCGCCCCACTTCACGCGCCAGATGCAACTGGGTGGTAAAGGCCTCATACTGCACCTCGCGGGGGCAGTCGTCCCAATAAAAATCCAGCCCTATCTCGCCCACCGCTTTCAGGCGAGGGTCTTCGGCAAAGGCGCGGCGCATGGCCTCAAGCGCCTGCGGCGTGCAGCCCAGCCCGTGGCAGGGATGGATGCCCAGCAGAAAAAACACCTGCGGGTGCGCCTCGAAATACTGCCGCCTGGCGGCGAAGTCTTCCGGCCCCAGAAAGACGTTGCCCACTTGGGCCACGCCGCAGGCGCGGGCGCGCTCAAGCACTGCCTCACGGTCCTGGTCAAATTCCTCGCCGTCCAGATGGGCGTGGCTGTCCACGCCTTCAGGCGGCAACGCCACGGTAAGGGGATCAATACGTTCAACGGATTTCTTGGACATGCGTACCTCGCGCCGATACATAGCAACGCGTGCGGTCAAGGGCAAGTCGCCGCCCATGCCGTACGTATATCCATATGGCCGTGAACGTCATTGCCAAGCATGGATAATAGGACTATGCTTAAGCGTTTTTGTAGCACCAACGCATGATCCAACAATATCTTCCCGGGGGAAATATGCATCTCCGCAAACGTATACTTGTTACAGGCGGTTCAGGCTTTCTGGGTTCTCACCTGTGTGAAAGACTGCTCAACGAAGGCCACGAGGTTCTCTGCCTGGACAACTTTTTTTCCAGCGCCCGCGCCAATGTTGAAGAATTCCTCGACAACAGAAGGTTTGAACTCATCCGCCATGATGTGACCTTTCCCCTCTACGTGGAAGTGGACGAAATCTACAATCTGGCCTGCCCGGCCTCGCCCATACACTATCAGCACGACCCCGTGCAGACCATCAAGACCTGCGTTCACGGGGCCATCAACATGCTGGGCCTGGCCAAGCGGCTCAAGGCGCGCATCTATCAGGCTTCCACCAGCGAAGTGTACGGCGACCCCGAAATCCATCCGCAGCCCGAGGACTACTGGGGCCACGTGAACCCCAACGGCATCCGCTCCTGCTACGACGAAGGCAAGCGTTGCGCCGAAGCCCTGTTTTTCGCCTACTGGCGTCAGGGCGGCCTGCCCATCAAGGTGGGACGCATCTTCAACACCTACGGCCCCAAGATGCACCCCAACGACGGGCGTGTGGTGTCCAACTTCATTATCCAGGCGCTCAAGGGCGAAGCCATCACCATTTACGGCGATGGCAGCCAGACGCGCTCCTTCTGCTATGTGGATGATCTCATCGAATGCATGGTGCGCTTCATGGCCTCGCCGGAAGATTTCATCGGCCCCATGAACATGGGCAACCCCGGTGAATTCACCATCCGCGAACTGGCTGAAAAGGTTGTGGAAATGACAGGCAGCAAATCGGTCATCAGCTACGAACCGCTGCCCTGCGACGACCCCAAGCAGCGCAAGCCCGACATCACCCTTGCCCGTGAAAAACTGGGCTGGGAGCCTCAGGTCAAGCTCGAAGACGGCCTGAAAAAAACCATTGCGCACTTTGAGGATATGCTGAAACAGGGCATGGCCTAAACGCCGTCCGCAACCCCCGGATGCCATGACGCTCTTTATCATAACCCTGCTCATCCTGGCGGCCGCAGCCGCCGGAACGGCACTGCTGGCTTTTTTGCCGCCAACGGCGGGCAATGGCCGCGCCGCCAACCTGCTGGGCTCCTGCGGAGCCGCAGCAGGTTGCGTGGCTGGCCTGTGCGCCCTGGCGTTTTCCCCCTGGAGCGAGGCTGTCTCGTTAAGCCTGCCATGGGGACTGCCCATAGGAGCCTGTACCCTGGGGCTTGACCCCCTGAGCAGGGTCTTCCTGCTGCCGGTCTTTGGGCTGGGTTTTGTATGCGCCATTTCCGGCGGCATTGCCCTGCGCCATGAGCAGTCGCAGGAGCACAACCTGGCAGCCCACTGGTTCTTCTATCTGCTGCTGCTTCTGGGCCTGGCGCTCGTCATGGCCGCACGCGATGCCGTGCTCTTCATGCTGTCGTGGGAGCTCATGTCTCTCGCGCCCTTTTTTCTCATCGACTTTAACGACGGCGACCGTAAGGTGCGCGACGCTTCATGGGTCTACCTTGTGGCGGCCCATCTTGGCGCGGTGGCCCTCATGGCCTTTTTTGTCCTGCTCTGGCAAAGCACGGGCACCACGTCCCTTGATGCCCTGCAAGGCGGCGGCGTCATGCTGGGAGTGGTGCGCGACGCTGGCCCCCACGTGCTGACGGCCCTTTTTGTGCTGGCTGTTCTGGGCTTTGGAGCCAAGATGGGCCTTGCGCCCATGCACGTCTGGCTTCCGGAAGCGCACCCGGCCGCCCCCAGTCACGTGTCTGCCCTGCTTTCGGGGGCCATGATCAACGCTGGCCTTTACGGCATCATCCGCAGCCTGGGCATGCTGGCCACTCCGGGCGCAGCCCCCGAATGGTGGGGCTGGGCCTTGTTGCTTGTGGGCCTGGGCACGGGCCTCATGGGTATTTTAAAAGCTCTGGGGCAGAGCAACCTCAAACGCCTGCTGGCCTATTCCAGCGTTGAAAACATGGGCCTCATGCTCATGGGCGTGGGTGCGAGCCTTATTGGCCTTTCCTGCGGCAACGCCTGGATTGCGACCCTGGGCCTGGCAGGCTGCCTCATGCACATGCTGAATCACGCAGGCTTCAAGGGGCTGCTTTTTCTGTGCGCGGGCGAAGTGCTGCACGCCACGGGCACGGTGCGTATGGGACTGCTCGGCGGATTACAGAAGCGCCTGCCGCTGCTGGGCGCGGCCTTTGCCCTCGGCGCGGCCGCCATTGCCTGTCTGCCGCCGCTCAATGGCTTTGCGGGCGAACTTGTGCTGGCGCTCTCCCTTCTGGACGGCCCCGCCCTTCCCGGCCTTGAACGCCAGGTAGGGCTTCTGCTGGCGCTGGTGGGCCTCGCCCTCATCAGCGGACTTGCGGCCGCCCTTTACGCCAAGGCTTACGGCATCACCTTTCTTGGCGAGCCCCGCACCGGTTTTGCGGCCAATGCGCGCCCTCTGGGCTGGAAGACCCTCTGGCCTCTGGCGCTGCCCGCCGCCGTCTGCGTGATTGGCGGGCTGGCGGCTCCGATGTTTTTTGACCTTGCCTCCATGACGGGCCTTGCCGCGCTGCCCATGCCCAACGACATGCAGGCCGCAGCCGCAGCAGGGCAGGATCAGGCACGCACCAGCCTCGCCATGGTGTCGCTGGTGTGTTCCATCGCCCTCGGGCTCTCCCTCGCGGGCATTATCCTGCGCAAAAGAATGCTCCGGCGGCGCAGCGTGACGTCCATGCCCACATGGGGCTGCGGCTACCAGGGCGGTTCGGCGCGCATCCAGTACACGGATGCCGGATTCTCCGAACCGCTGGGCAAAATTTTTGCGCCGGGCATGGGGCTTAACGTGCGCATGAACCTTGATTCCCGTCTGTTTCCCCAAAGCGGTTCCCTGAGCGTCTCTGCGCCGGACCGCCTGCGCAACGGCTTTTACACCCCCCTGTTCGAGGCTGTGGAACGCTTGTGCAATGCCTGCAAAATCATACAGCACGGCAAGATCCACCTCTATATCCTGTATATCCTCGCCACTGTGGTGGGCCTGCTTATCTGGGGGCTGAGCGCATGAAACAGGACATGGCCGTTTATGCCGCGCAGTTTGTTCTGGCGCTTGTTCTTGCCCCCCTGCTGCCCGGCATCATCAACCGGGTAAAGGCCAAGTTTGCGGGCAGGCACGGCAAGCCCATCCTGCAGACCTACTATGACCTTGCCAAACTCATGCGCAAGGGCGAGGTGGTCAGCCACACCACCACCTGGGTTTTCGCCTGCGGTTCCGCCGTGTCCCTGGCCGCGACCTTGTGCGCCATAGCCCTGCTGCCCCTGGGCGGGGCCACCTCGCCCCTGGCCTTCACCGGCGACTTTATTCTTGCGGCCTATCTGCTGGGCATGGGGCGCTTTGCCATCATGCTCTCCGCCATGGACACTGGCTCGGCCTTTGAAGGCATGGGCGCCAGCCGCGAGGCCACCTTTGCCGCCCTGGCCGAACCGCTTTTCTTTCTGGCGCTTCTGGTGCTCACCAGCGTGACGCTGGATATGGGGCGCGGCCCGCACACGGCCTTTTCGCTCTCATCCCTGTTTGGCGGGCAGATCGCCGGGGCATGGGCCATGGGCCGGGGCGAACTGCTGCTCCTGCCCTGCATCTTCTTTATTCTGCTGCTGGTGGAAAACTGCCGCATTCCCGTGGACGACCCCAACACGCACCTGGAACTGACCATGATCCACGAGGTCATGGTGCTGGATCACTCCGGCCCCAACCTGGCCATGGTCGTCTACGGGGCTGCCCTCAAGCTGTGGTTTTTCGCCGCGCTTATTGCCGGTCTCATGACCCCGGCCCTGCCTCTGTGGCAACAGGCAGCACTGCGTATTACCACGGTGCTGCTGCTGGCCGTTATCGTGGGCATTGTGGAATCTGTCATGGCCCGTCTGCGCATGGACCGCGTGCCCTTTCTGCTGGGCAGCGCGTCGGCCATGGCGGCCCTGGCCCTCATCCTGACCCAGGCGAGGTGAAAGCGTGGAAACCGCACTGCAAAGCTGCCTGTTTTTGCTCATGCTGAACAATCTGCTCATGCTGGGCTCAACACGGATCATGTGGCTCATACGCTTCACGGCCTTTCAGGGCATTCTGCTGGCTGGCATGCTGCTGACCATGGAACACGCCCTGCTGGCCGCCGCCGTGCTGCTCATCAAGGGGGCGCTCTTGCCAGGCCTGCTCTGGCGCACCCGTAACCGCCTGCATTCCCACCACCGCATGCGGCCCCGCATGCACGTGGCCGTCGGCGTACTGGCCGGCATGGGGGGGCTTGTGCTCTCCCTGTGGCTTGAAGCGCGGCTGTTCACCCTGCCCGCTCTTTTTCCGCCGCTGCTCTTGCCCACGGCCCTGACCACACTGTTTTGCGGACTTATCCTGGTGGTGGGGCGCACCACGGCCCTGGCCCAGGTCATCGGGTATCTGGTGGCGGAAAACGGCATCTTTCTGCTGGGCATGCCGCTCATGACCGCCGGAACCACGTGGTTTGAGCTTGCCCTGCTGCTGGACGTGTTTGTGGCTGTTTTCGTTATGGGCATTGCCATCAACCATATTGGCAATACCTTTGAATCCATTGACGTTGGCCGCTTTCGCAGCCTCAGGGATTGACGGCCATGCTGGAAGCCTTGCTTTTTCTTCCGCTTGGGGCGGGCTGCATCATCCTGCTCGGCACCAAGGCCATGTGCCGGGTTCTTCTGCCCCTGACCGCCCTCGGTCATACGGCTCTGGCCGCCTGGACGACGTATGCCGTCGGCACGGGAGCCGAACCCAGAGCCATGAACGGCCTGCTGGCCCCCGATCCGCTTGGAGCGCTTTTTCTCATGCTGGCCAGCCTGCTTTTTCTGGCGGCTTCCATATATGCGGTCTACTACCTGCGAGAGGAAGACCGGCTGGAAGTGCATGCGGACATCCACGGCGGCCCCGGCTTTACCAACGCGCCCCAGCGACGCCTTGCCGCCTGCCTGTGCTTTTTTCTTTCATCCATGACGCTTGTGACCACCACGCCCCATCTGGGCGCTTTGTGGGTGGGCATAGAAGGCACCACCCTTTCCAGTGCGCCGCTCATCTATTTTCACAGGCACCAGCGCTCACTTGAGGCCACGTGGAAGTACCTTATCATCTGCTCCGTGGGCATTGCCCTGGCCATGGTGGGCAACATTCTGCTTTCCGTGGCCTTCTACACGCCCGAAGGCATGACAGCCATGGTGGAAGGCATGGATCAGCTCGGCTGGTTTGTCAGCCACGCCCGTGCCGGTGAAGAAACCTGGCTCAAGGCGGCCTATATCTTTCTGCTGGTGGGCTATGGAACCAAGATGGGCCTGGCCCCCCTGCACAACTGGCTGCCCGACGCCCACAGTCAGGCTCCCTCACTGGTGTCTGCCCTGCTCTCCGGCGCACTGCTCAACTGCGCCCTGCTTGGCATTTTGCGCGGACACCAGATCATGCTGGCCGCCGGACTTGGCGGCTTCAGCGGCGGGCTGCTCAGCTTTTTCGGCCTGATCTCGCTTGTCACGGCAGCCATCTTCATTGTGGGGCAAGGGCACTACAAGCGCATGCTGGCCTACTCCAGCGTGGAACATATGGGCATTCTGGCCCTGGGCATAGGCGTGGGCGGCCTGGCCGTATCCGGAGCCATGCTGCACGCCGTCTGCCATTCGCTGACCAAGTGCATGCTCTTTCTGCTTTCCGGCAATATTCTGGCCCGCTACCACACCTTTTCCAGCTATGACGTCCGGGGCATGCGCTGGACCATGCCCATAACCGGAGCCTTATGGATGGCCGGTTTTCTGGCCGTGGCCGGTTCGCCGCCCTTCGGCATCTTCATCAGCGAATTCATCATCTTCAAGGGCATGCTGGCGGCGGACTCACCTCTGCTGGCCGCAGCCTATCTGCTGGCCCTTGCCGTGATTTTTGTCGGTCTTTCCGTGGCGGTTCTGCGCATGGTGCAGGGCAACCGCCCCACAGACATGCCCCAGACCCTGCGGGAACCGCTGCTGAGCGTGCTGCCGCCCCTGGTTCTGGGGCTGGCCGTGCTTACCCTTGGCTTGTGGATACCCGACTGGCTTTGGAATTTCTTGCGCAAGGGCGCTGCCCTCGTCGGCGGATAGGGCGTTTTACGAATGAAATGAGTTAAATGCTCTGCAAGGATTTTTCTGAAAATCCTTGCCACGAAATGCGAGTAGGCGGGCTTTTGCCTGCCGTACGCGAGCATTTCAAGTGTTAAATGCTCTAGGGCTTTTTGCCCTGAAAAGGGGTAGTTGGCCCAAGGCTGCATGCGTGTGTAACGCGCCGCAACAGGGCGTGGTTTTGCCGCAAATCGTATTTTGGCAGAATCACAACGCTGAAATGTGAAGCATTTCAAAGGTAATCTGGTCTGGGAGGATATCATGTCGTTCGACTACCGCGAGGCGGTTGATCTGAAAAGCCTGGCGCGCTTCTCCGTGACTGAACTGCGTGACCACCTGCGTCACGCCATGGCAGGCGGCTGGCGCGTGCTGGCCTTTTTCGGCATTCCCGACGAAGACGCGACACAAGCCGTGTCCGGCCAGCCTGCATCCGGCCAGCCTGCATCCGGACAGCCCGTGCCCGTCAGCCTGTGCTGCGTGCTGGCCCATGACGGCACGCGCCGTCTCATGGCCCGACGTACGCCGCCGGTGACGGCCTTTGTGTCGATGACGCCCGATTTGCCCCAACTGCACTACTTCGAACGCGAAATTTACGAACAATGGGGCGTGGAGCCCGTGGGACACCCCTGGCTCAAAAGCGTGCGGCGCACTCCCGACACCTTCGAGGCCCAGACGCGCAACGCTGCGGCTGCGGCTGGCGCCAATGTTTCGGGCGCCAATGCTTCTGGCACAGACGTTTCTGGCACAGACGTTTCTGGAGCAGACGCTTCAGGCGCAAATACGTTAGGTGCGGAATCCGCCGTCCCGCACGAAGCCGCGCCAGCGACTGCCCCGAAGGATACTGCAATCCCGACGTCCCCTGCCCAGCCCTACCCCTTTTACCGGGTTGAGGGCGTGGACGTGCATGAGGTGGCCGTCGGCCCTGTTCATGCGGGCATCATCGAGCCGGGGCATTTCCGTTTTCAATGCTATGGCGAAAATGTGCTGCATCTTGAAATTGCCCTGGGTTACCAGCACCGGGGGCTGGAGAACATGCTTGTTCACGGCCCTGCCGCCCGCCGCCTTCCCCTGCTGGAATGCGCAGCCGGAGATTCCACGGTGGCCCACGCCACAGCGCACTGCGTCGTGCTTGAGCGCATGAAAGGGCAGCAGCCTGACGAGCGCTCCCAGCTTGTGCGCCGTATCGGCCTTGAGCTGGAGCGTCTGGCCAACCATACGGGCGACCTTGGAGCCATTGCCGGGGACACGGGCTTTTTGCCCACAGCCTCCTGGAACGGCCGCATTCGCGGAGATTTTCTGAACATGACCGCCAGCCTGTGCGGCAACCGCTTCGGACGCGGCCTGCTGCGGCCCGGCGGCGTGGCCCATGACCTCAGCCCGCAGGAATGCGAGGATCTGCTCGGCCGCGTGCGGGCGGCCTGGCAGGGCGCGCGCGGCTCTGTGGACGTCATGCTGGATGCCGTGACCGTGCGCAACCGTCTTGCAGAAACCGGCTCGGTGGAGCCCGCCGTGGCCCGCGAACTGGGACTGGTGGGTGTAGCTGCCCGCGCCTGCGGTCTGGACGTGGACGCGCGCTTTCACATGCCCCTCAGCGACCTTTCCTGCGAGAATTGCGCCCCACGGCTGGAGATCACGGGGGACGTCATGGCGCGCACCTGCGTGCGCAGCCGCGAACTGGACGACAGCCTGAGGCTGCTTGAGCTTGACCTCACCCGTCTGGCGGCCCTGCCCTGTCAGCCCAATCAGCCCAGTCAAAAAGGCGAAACGCCCACCTGCGCCGCGTCCGCAGGCCATGCCACCCCGGCCCATGCGGCACCCGCACGAGCGACCCCGCCCCAAACGACCCCGGCGACGGCCGGGCACGAGTCCGGCGGCCCGGCCACCGACTTTACGGCCCTGCCGCCGCACACCCTCGCCGTGGCCCAGGTGGAAGGCTGGCGCGGCGAAGTCTGCCATGTGGCGCTTACCGATTCGCGGGGCCAGATACTTGTGTACAAGGTGATAGACCCCTCCTTCCACAACTGGACCGGGCTGGCCGTGGCCCTGCGCGGCAACCAGATTTCAGACTTTCCTCTCTGCAACAAGAGCTTCAACCTCTCTTATTGCGGGCACGACCTGTAAGGCTCTACCATGCTGCACATAATCAAGGAACGCATCCGCCAGAAATACCGCACGCTGGACTACCCCCGCCAGCAGCCCGTACTTTCGCCCAGATTTATGGGCAGGCCCAGCCTCACGCCCGTGAACTGCGGCGGCTGCACGGCCTGTTACGCGGCCTGCCCCACAGGAGCCCTGCTGCCCACCGAGGGCGCGCCCGACAGCACGCCCACCCTGGATATGGGGCGCTGCACCTTCTGCGGCGCGTGCCGCCAGGTTTGCCCCCAACAGGCCATAGCCTTTACCGGCGAGCACCGCATGGCGGTTTTCAGGCGTGAAGACCTGCTGGTGGTTCCCGGCCAGCCGGCCCCGCAGGCGGCCACACCTTCCACCCCCGGCAAATTCTCCCTCTTCCGGCGTTCGCTCAAGCTGCGCCAGGTCAGCGCCGCAGGCTGCAATGCCTGCGAGGCGGACTGCAATGTGCTTGGCACCCTGGTCTTCGACCTGCCGCGCTTTGGTATTGATTTTGTGGCCTCGCCACGCCACGCCGACGGCATTCTGGTAACAGGGCCTGTTTCTGAAAACATGCGCCTGGCTGTCATGGACACCTACGACGCCATACCCGAACCGCGCCTTGTGGCGGCGGTGGGGGCCTGCGCCATATCGGGCGGGCTTTTCCGCAACGGGCCGCAGTGCAACAACGGCATTACCGACATGCTGCCAGTGGACCTTTTTGTGCCCGGCTGCCCGCCCAACCCCTGGACCATCCTGGACGGCCTGCTGGCGCTGCGCAGGTAACACCCTGCCGCCACATGCTGTCAGCGTTGCCATCTTTGTGGGGGAGGGACCCTTTTGAAAAAGGGTCTCCTCCCCCACGCCCCCTCCCCCCAAAACCTTTATTCACAGTATTCCTGCCGACCTTGCCTACTTGCCGTCGCCCAGTTTGGAGAGCAGCGTCTTGCGGTTGATGCCCAGACGCCGCGCGGCTTCGCTCTTGTTGCCGCCGACCTGCTCAAGGGTATCCTGCACGGCCAGGCGCTCGATTTCTTCCAGCGTCATGTTGGCAAAGTCCAGCCTGGACGAACGCGGGCTTTCCTCTTCGGCATCGGCAATGGTGGGCGGCAGTTCGCGCTCGCTGATGTATTCCCCCACCAGCAGCACAACGGCGCGCTCCACGGCGTTTTCCAGTTCGCGCACGTTGCCGGGCCAGGTGTGCTTGACCAGCCTGTCCATGGCCGCAGGGGTGAAGCCCTTGACCATCTTGCCGTTGCGGTCGGCAAAAATCTTCATGAAGTGCATGGCCAGCAGGGGGATGTCCTCATGCCGGTCACGCAGGGGCGGCAATTGCAGGGAAACCACGTTGAGCCTGTAGTAAAGATCCTGCCGGAAGCGCCCCTCCTCCACCTCAAGGGCCAGATCCTTGTTGGTGGCGGCCAGGATGCGCACATCCACCTTGATGGTCTGATCGCCGCCCACACGTTGCAGTTCGCGCTCCTGAATGACGCGCAACAGCTTGACCTGCATGGACAAGGGAATCTCGCCAATTTCATCCAGAAAGATGGTGCCCTTGTTGGCTGCCAGAAAGCGCCCCTCACGGCGTTTTTCCGCTCCGGTAAAGGCCCCTTTTTCATGGCCGAACAGTTCGGATTCCAGCAGGGTTTCCGTCAGGGCCGCGCAGTTGACGGCCACATACGGCCCCTTGGCCCTGTTGCTGTTGGCGTGGATCAGCTTGGCGATGACCTCCTTGCCCGTGCCGGATTCACCGGTGATGAGCACCGTGGCCTCCGAGGCCGCAATGGCTGAAACCAGGCCCAGCACCTGGCGCATGGCAGGACTCTGGCCAATGACGTTGCGGGAATCCACGTTGGCGGCCAGTTCGTGACGCAGGGCGCGCACCTCGTCGCGCAGATTGGCGTGATCCAGCGCGCGCTCCAGCGCCAGCTTGAGGGCGTCAAAGGCCAGAGGCTTGGTGAGGTAGTCGTAGGCTCCGGCCTTGAGGGCTTCCACCGCGTTGGCCACATCGGAGTACGCCGTCATGATCAGCACGGGGATGGCGGGATTGTAGCTCTTGATGGCGCGGGTGGCCTCAATGCCGTTCATGCCCCCCATCCTCACGTCCATGAGGATGAGGTCAAAGGGGTTTTCCTGGCACATGGCCACGGCCTCTTCCCCATTGTCCACTGTAACGGGGTCATAGCCCCACTCTTCCAGCAGGGCCCGGAGCATTTCGCGGTGGTTGCGGTCGTCGTCCACCACCATCAGTCTGACAGCTGAAGTCGCACTCATGACAATATTCCTTGATCGTTCTGGTTGATAACCAGCGCAGGGTAACAATACTACTATTTATTCAAATGGTTGCGGCGCGCTTTTCACGGCTGGCGGCGTGCAGACAAAGTGCGCGCCCTTCACGGCTGGCGGCGTGCGGACAAACTGCTCCTGGGCCGTCACGCCGAAAAGGCTGCATCCCTGCCGCGAACAGGCAGCACAAGGATGAACTCCGTGCCGTGCCCCGGATCGGAATTGACGCTCACGCTGCCGCCGTGCCCTTCGACAATCTGGTAGACAATGGCCAGCCCAAGGCCCGTGCCCGAAGGCTTTGTGGTAAAATAGGGCGTAAAGATGGCCGCCTGAATGTCCCTGGGAATACCGGGGCCATTGTCGCGGACAGAAAGGCTGAAGCTTTGCCCGTCAGGCGACAGACGCGCGCCCACGTGCAGTTGCCCCCCCTCGCCCATGGCCTGCACGGCATTGAGAAAGAGGTTGAGCAAAGCCTGGGTGAGGCGTTCAACATTGACCCGTACCGGAGGCAGATCAGGGGCCACGTCAAGGGTGACCTGTATGTTTCTGGCGCGCACATCGGCTTCGGTCAGACGCAGTGCCCGGTTGATGATTTCGGCCAGATCGGCGTCCGTGGTGTTGATGGCTCCGGGCCGGGCGAATTCCAGCAGTTCGGAGACGACCCTGTCCAGCCTGTCCACTTCATCAATCATGCGCTGGGCGGCTTCCTCTTCACGGCCGCCGGGCAGCATGCGCTTGGCTATGTAGAGGGCCACGCCCTTGATGGTGCTCAAAGGATTGCGCACCTCGTGCGCCACACCGGCGGCCAGATGGCCCAGAGCCGACAGGCGGTCGTTGCGCTGCGCGTCTGCCTGCAGGCGTTTGACCTCGGTAATGTCGCGCAGAATAAACACATTGCCCAGAAAAACGCCGTCCTGATTGCGCATGCTGGCGGCACTGAGGCTGATGACCGCGCCCGCGCGTCCTGTGGTGAGGACGCATTCGCGCTCAAGCACCTTGCGGCCTCCGGCCAGTTCCGCCACCAGCGCCTTCCAGTCCAGACCCGGCAACCCGGTCAGAGGCGCGTACACGGCCGTATCCCGGACAAGGTCGAACATGCGCAGGGCAGTGTCGTTGACCATGGCCACCCTGCCCGAAGGATCGCTGGTCAGAAGGCCCAGAGGCAGATTGGCCACCACTTCTGAAGCCATGGCCCGCGAATCGCGCAGCATCTTGCGTGAATGGCGGTAATTCTGCGCCCAGAACAGGGAGACAAAGCCCGCAAGACCCAAAGCCGCCACCAGAGCCGCCGACATGGCGTTGTAGCGCAGATCCGCCGCCAGGGCCGCCTCAAAAGGTTTGAGATCAAGTCCTACCACGACCACGCCCTGTGGTTGCCGTGGCTGGCCCGGATGCAGTAGGGCAGATGGCCAGGGGTTGCCGTCGCCCCACATTCCGGCATGGGGCGGCGGTGGCCTCAAGCCCGGCTGCAGGCCGCCCGCAACGCCCGGCATGCCTGGCCCTGCGGCCTGAGGCTCTGGCTGGAACTGTGGCTCCATCCTTCTGGGCGACATGGGGCCATGGGGCATATCCACGCCCATCATGCCCCTGCTGCGGCCCATGTTGTGCTGCCCGTGCCCGCGCGTGGGCAATGGCATGGGGCGATCATCTTCCAGCGGCACAAAGGCCCGGTATACCTCAAAAACCTTTCTGTCGCCCCACTGGCGCAGACGCCATGCGGGCTTTTCCGTCACCTGCACCGCCGTGGGCATGATGATGGCCAAAGACTTTTCGCCCTGCTGCGCCTGCGCGGCAGCCCTGCCATCGCCGCCTGCTCCCGGCCCGGATGAAGAAATCTCGTCATTGCCCCGGCTTTTGTGGCGGGTGCGCACCGGCACGCTGTAGGCCAGCATTTCGCCCGCATTGTTGGCCACAGCCATAAAAACAATGCCGGGCTGCTTGGCTGTTTCCGCCAGCAGGGACTGCAGGCCGTCCGAATTGCCCAGGGGAGTGCACAAACCCGTGCGCGCGCCCGCCTCCAGAGCCCATATGAGGGCCTCGGCCCGGTCCAGAAGATTCTGTATCATATATGTCTTGCCGCGCTGGTTGCTGCGCACGGCAAGGGCTGAAATGGTCAGACCGAGAATGATGGCCATGCCCATAATCATCCAGGGCGAAAGCCCCAGATGCAGGGCGCGCACCCCTCTGACGGAAAATATTCTTGAAAATCTGCTCTTCATGGCCTGTCCTTGTGTGGCGGAATGACCCTATTATGTATTTTTTACCCATATGGTCAAGACCGCTGGTAAAAATTGGACACAGCCCTGACAATGTGGGTAAAAAATGGACACTTTCCATCTGGTCACAGTGTTGCCCTAAAACGGCCATAAAATAATAAACTAAATATTCCCAGATAATTATGAGGACTCGTACACTGTTGGCACGGGCTTTGCCTTATAGGGGGCAAGAGCGCGTGAAAACGCGCAAACAGGTGACAGCGCAACCCCGCCCCGATGCAGGGCGTGCCCGGTCTCACCGGGAGGATACATAATGCATGCTTGTAATTATCTGAATTTTTTCGGCTTCGGCTGGGGCGGCGGCTGGATAGGAATGCTTCTTGCGATTACGGTACTGGTTCTGGCGATATACTTTATCTTTCGCATCGTAGGACGCAAACCTTGCAACTTTGACCGCCGCGATACACTGAACATTTTGAAACGACGCCTCGCTTCCGGTGAAATATCGCAGGAAGAATACGAAAAGCTCAAAAACGTGATCTGATTTTCCTTCAAGGGAAGCATTCAAGGTCACGATACATATAAAGTTAAGGAGTCCATCATGAAAACTTCAACCACCAAACCCACATTTATCTTTGCAACCCTGGCCCTTGTGTTCGCCATGGCCCTCACCGCCCTGCCCGCGCAGGCCCAGCATGCCACAAGCACCGGGACTGCCTCTCCCTGGTGCGGTAACGGTGGCAACGGCGGCAGCGGTCACGGCGGCTACGGCCCCCATGGCGGCAATCACATGGGCCGGTAAGCCCCGGCCGCTGACGCCCTGAGACCCCAAGGACAACACATGAGACGCCTTACCGGAGTTCTTGGCAGACAATCACAACAGCGGCGTCGCTGTCCGGCTGCGGCGGCCTTAGGGGGCCGGGCTGGCAAGGCAGAAATGGCATATACGGCCCCCCTGAATCACACTCTCGCACAGATGATAACGACCCCTGGCGGCGCCACGGTTCGCATAGAGACAAAAAACTTCGGCCTCAACCGAACACCATAAAGGACACTACCATGAAAACATCCAAACTTGCTTCCACCACCGCGGCGCTCGCTCTTGTAGCCCTGCTCGGCACCGCCGGCATCGCCAGCAGCGCCCCGGCAGAAGTTCCCGCTCCCCCTGTGGCAGGCCAGATGGGCCCCCATATGGGCCCCCATATGAACATGACTCCTGAGCAGATGACCGCCCTGCAGGACATCCACAAGGAATTCGGCCCCAAGATGCAGCCGCTCTTCCAGCAGAAGTACGGCAAGCAGGCTGAAATCAACGCCCTGCTCTATCAGGGCGTGAAGGCTGACGATCCGAGGATCGTGGCCCTGCAGAAGGATGTGAAGGACGTGGACGGCAAGCTGTACCAGCTTGACGGCGCCATGCGCAAGCAGATGCAGGACAAGGGCGTTCCCTACATGGGCGGCCACGGCATGGGCCGCGGCATGGCGGGCGGCATGGGCGACTGCTCCGGCATGGGCGGCAGGGGCATGATGGGCCCGCGCGGCGGCCACGGCGGCCCCGGTAATCATGGCGGCCCCGGCAATCACGGCGGCTACGGCGGCCCTGGCATGCACGGCTACGGCATGGGCATGATGGACCAGTCCACCAGCAACTCCACGGACTCCAAGACCAACTAAACTTTACGAATACCGCCAACCCACGGGCGGCTGCCTGAGGCGGCCGCCCGGCAACAGAACCCGCGCTATTTGCCCGCGCACGTTCATGACGGTAAGCCCGTTGACTTCGAGAGCGCCACTCTCTTGATATATAGCCACTTCATAGAGACACTTCCCTGAACCGATTCTCCGGGGCGCACCAGCCCTTCAGCGCCCCGGGGGATCGCAAAAGTCCATCCCTGACACGCAGACAGACACGCACACTCCCTCTCCAACGACACTCCCACAAACACAAAAAAGCCGTGAACCCCTGATGTTCACGGCTTTTTTTGCAATCTGCTACTGAGGGAAAATCAGACGTTATAGTCTCCGCGATTGAATTTGAACTTTTCTGTGGTGGCGAGCACCTCCAGATTGTTCACCAGGGTATCCAGGCCGGGGTTCTGCCCGCGCAGGCCCGCGGTATTTTCCTTCAGTGAGGCAACCTGTCCGTCAATGCCCTGCAAAAGCGCATAGGCCTGACGCAGAGAGCCGTTTTTGCCGGCATCGCCAAGGGTGCTGACGTAAGAATCCCACATGTCCAGCGTGCCGGATGCCTGGGTAAAGGCCTCCTGCAGCACGTCTTCAGTGGGATTGGCTTCGTCGGTCTGCCCGGTAGCGCCCAGCAGCATCTGGCTTATCATGGATGCCTGTGACGCCTGGGCCGTCTGCATGCCGCCCACCGAGAGCGTACCCTCGGCAGTGGAAGACGCGCCACCGTCCACAAGACCCAACTGTTCGGCCAGAGCGGCCTCAAAGCCCGAACTCTGACCGCCAGACTTGCGGATTGTGCCGGAGGATTGTTCCTGCTGGCGAAGCAGGGCTTCCAGTTGCTCATTTTTGATCTTCATGTCGCCTCCAGGGTTGGCGTTCCGCATTTGCGCCATTTGTGCAAGAAGTCTGCCAAGTCGCTGGACGACTCAACTAGCTGATTTTATAACATACCGAATTTGCAGAAGGGAAAAAATTTCCCACGGCGCAAGCATATGCTGTCCAAAAGACCTTGTCTATTGTTGTAAAAAAAACTAAAATTTAACAAAGATTACGGCAAACAGTCGCGAACCCGCCCGCATGGCGAAAACACTGAACGTATGCAGGCTACGCCTTTTATAACTTTATCTTCCCTCGGGGAACAGGAGCTAGCCATGAAGGAAATCAAGAAGATTCTTTGCGCGGTAGACCTCTCCGAACACAGCAAGGATGTGGCTGAATACGCCGTTCTGCTTGCAAAGGGATTGAACGCAAGCGTTGTGGTTGTATACACCGCTCCCTCGCTGAGCCAGTATGTGGGCTTTCACGTGCCCCCCAACACCATAGAAAACTTTGTGGGCGAAATCGTCTCCGGTGCTGAAAAGTCCATGGAATCTTTTGTCGCTGAAAACTTTGCTGGCGTAACAGCCACGGGCAAGGTACTCATCGGCTACGCCGCCGAAGAAATCCTGGCCCACGCCAAGGAAGAAGAGGTGGACATCATTGTCATGGGCACCCACGGCCGCAAGGGCATTGACAGAATCCTCTTTGGCTCCGTTGCCGAAAAGGTGGTCAAGAACGCCGACATGCCCGTGCTGACCGTACGCCCCAGCTAGTGCCAAATATCCTTGAGGGCGTACAGGTGCACAGTACGCCACGCCGCCCATGCGGCCACTCGCAAAAACGCCTGGCGTTGCCGGGCATCCAGCCGGATGCGCCGCACATCCCCCAGGCATGACGTCACATCAGGGCCGCGTCTCCGTAATAGAGGCGCGGCCCGTCAACAATCCTCTTGTTGCCGAGAGCGCCCCCATGCCCGGCTGTGGAGAAGACATGTTTGAGATCAGCGTGCGGCAGGAAATTCTTGCCCTGAAGGCCTATGTTCCCGGTCTGTCCATTGCCGAAATTCAGCAGAAGTACAATCTCGCCAAGGTCATCAAGATGGCCAGCAACGAAAATCCGCTGGGCATGTCGCCCCTGGCGTGTGATGCCGTACAGCGGCACGCGGCCATGGGCTTTCGCTATCCCCAGGGGGGCAATCCCCGCCTTGCGGCGGCGCTGGGGAAGCTCCACGGTGTTGATGCCCGCCGCATCGTGGTGGGCAACGGCTCCGACGAGATCATAGACCTGCTCATCCGCATCCTGGCAGAACCCGGCGTGCACAACCTGGTCTGCTTTGAACCCTGCTTCAGCATCTACCCCATCCAGGGGCGCGTCTGCGGCGTCGAAGTGCGCCGCCAGCCGCTCAATGACGATTTTTCTTTCAACTTTGACGCCTTGCTCGCCAGGGTGGACGCCAATACACGCCTTGTGTTCGTCACCACGCCCGACAATCCTTCCGGCTACTGCCCGCCGCGTGAAGACGTGGCGCAACTGGCCGAAAAACTGGCCAAAATTGCACCCGCCTGCCTGCTGGTCGTGGACGAAGCCTATATGGATTTTGCAGAAAACGAGCCGGAATCTTCCCTTCTGGCCAGCGGCCATTTGCCCGAAAACACGGCCTTTATGCGCACTTTCTCCAAAAGTTTCGGCCTTGCGGGCCTGCGCGTGGGCTACGGCATCCTGCCTCCGGCCATAGCCGACTACTGCTGGCGGGCACGTTTGCCCTTTTCCGTCAATATTCTGGCGGAAGAAGCCGCCCTGGCCGCACAGAAAGACACCACGTTCTACGCGCTGACCATGCAGACCGTACGGCAGGGGCGCAATGCCCTTACCGTTGGCCTGACGGCCCTGGGCTGCTACGTCTGGCCCAGCGCTGCAAACTTTATTCTTTTCCAGCTGCCGCAAAACACGCTGAAAGCCGAGGATTGTTTTGAGGCACTGCTCCGCCGGGGCATCATTATCCGCCCGCTCAAAAGCTACAATCTCCCCAACCATCTGCGCGTCAGCGTCGGCAATGAACAGGAAAACAGGGCCTTTCTGCTGGCCATGGACGAAATTCTTCTGGAAAACCGCCATGCCGAAGCTGATGCCGCCCCCAGGGGACACAAATGAGCGCCCGCCTGCCTGTCGTGACGCTGGACGGCCCCGCCGGGGTCGGCAAGACCACCCTGGCCCGCCGCATGGCCGAAAGCCTGGGGCTGGCCTATCTGGACACCGGCGCCATGTTTCGCTGTATGGCCCTCAAGCTGGGCCCCGGTGCGGAAAAACTCCCGGAAGACGAACTGCGCAGCCGCTGTGGGCAATGGACCTTCACCCTCAGTGGCATGGGGCAACAGTCCACCCTGTTCTGCAATGGCGTGGCCGTGCGCGGTGAAGTCCGCACCGAACAGGTGGGCATGCTGGCAGCCCGCATCGCCACAGTGCCGGTGGTGCGCGACATCCTGCGCCAGACGCAACGAGCCATTGGCGAGAACTCGCCCCTGGTGGCCGAGGGCCGCGATATGGGCACCGTGGTTTTTCCCGACGCGCGCTTCAAGTTTTTTCTGGATGCTGCCCCGGAAGTGCGCGCCATGCGGCGGCTGCGCGACCTCGAAGAACGGGGGGAAGCCGCTGAACTGACCAGCCTCACAGAACAGATACGCCAGCGTGACGCCCTTGACCGCAACCGGGCCGTGGCCCCGCTGCGCCCTGCCCCGGACGCCCTCATTGTGGATACGTCGCGCCTGGACATTGAAGGCGTTCTTGGCGTCATGCTCCACCACATCAATGTGCACGGGGGCAGCCAGAGCCTGCACGCCTGAACCGGCGTTTTTGCGCGCGGAGTGGCAGTTACGCTGTGAAACACTTTGTGGGGGAGGGACCCTTTTGCAAAAGGGTCGCCTCCCCCACACCCCCACCCCCTAAAACTCTTATTGTATTGCACTATGACGCCAAGGCAGTCCAATGGTGAAATGCCCCGGCGGCTGCGTGCAGTCACCCGCCGAGTCAACATCAACGCCGTGTACCTGCGGGGCTGAGCACCGTTACGGGCATGGCAGGGTACCGCACTCCCGGTGTTTGCATATCTGATGCGTGAAGGGATACAGCCCCTTCAGCCATCACATTGTTTCAAAGAGTCTCTGGCCTGCTTTGGCATGGCCTGGTCTGGTCTGGGATGGTCTGGCATGGTCTGGCATGGTCTGGCATGGTCTGGTCTGGGATGGCCTGGGATGGCCTGGCATGGTCTGGCATGGTCTGGCATGGTCTGGCCGAAGCTGATCTGGCCTGATCTGGACGAGCCTGCCTTTCCTGCCCTTCCTGCCCTTCCTGCCCTTCCTGAAGCCTTTTGCCTGTGAGCAAAAGGCTTTTTACGTATCTGATGGCACGATTCGGCGGCAAAATCTGGCGGCAAAATCTGCCGCTCGCCCCGTCTGTGGCGGATTTTTGGCGTTTTTTGCGCGGCGGCCTTTGCCGCTCCCCTGCAGTCCTCCTTCTATCGAAAAAGCAATATGCTGATTTGATTGTACAATTCACAATTGGCACGAGCAGTGCATAGTACGGGGCAAGCCAAAGGCGCATTCTGCGTCTTCGCAAACCAGCCTCAGTTGGGGAGGAAAAAATGAGCAATCAACTGGATTACGAAATCAATAAAGAATTGGGCGAATGCTACCTGTTCATGGGCGATTTTGACAAGGCTGAAGAATATTACCGCAAGGCTGCCAACAGCAATGCCCAGAACGCGGCCCCCTACATGGGCCTGGCCACTGTGGCCGTGCAGCGCTCCGAGCTTGACAAGGCTCTGGTTCTGTACCAAAAGGCCGCCGCGGTTGAAGAGACCGACAAGGCCCTGTGCGGCATCGGCCTGGTTCTTATGGAACAGGGTCAGCACGAAGGCGCTTTTGACTACTTTGCCCGCGCCATGGACAAAAACCCTGAAAACATCATCGCCCTGAACTGCCTTGTGCGTGAAGCCTATCAGCTGGACCGCGTTGAAAACGTGCTGCCCCATCTGGAAGACACCCTGCGCACCGGTGTTGAAGCCGAAGCCGTTCGCGTGACCCTGGCCGGATGCCTTATCTACCTTGGCCGCAGTGAAGATGCCCGTCAGCATCTGGAAACTGTGCTTGGCGCCAACCCCGCCAACAGCAACGCCAAAGAACTTTTTGACACAATGGCCGCGTAGTCATGGCCCCCGGGCCATGCCGCTGCCAAAACATACTCCCCTCCCCACATGATTTTCCGGCCCCTGGCAGGCGCCGGGGCCGGAAAATCTCTTCCTCGGGGAATGGACAACGCTGTTCACCCGCTGCGGGCCGCTCGGTCTTCTGGCGTGGCAACACAGCTACAGCGAAAAATCCCTGAAGTTTATTCAGGGATTTTTTTATGCTGCGCCAGCCCCAAAGCCCCTTAATCACATCAGGCTCTTCGCTGGACAAAATACAGAGCACGCACCCTTTTTCAACGATGCCCGGTTCTGGAAGCAAGCCGGTTCCCCGCCGGGAAGTGCTGCCACACACGTGGCAGACGCAGGGCGCACGAACAGTTTTTCATGACGCGGACAGCCCGTTGCAGAAAATGCCTGTTCCCACAGGCACTACACGCCGTATTCCCTGAGCTTGCGCCACAGGGACGACCGGCTGATGCCCAGCATATCGGCAGCCAGAGTGCGGTTGTCGCCCGCCAGTTCAAGAGCGCGCAGAATGTGCTGCTTTTCCATTTCTGCCAGTGAAACCAGCGGCAGATCCTGCCCCTGCTCGTGCTGTGGCGCAGAGGGTACCAGGGGTAGAGGGGGCGCGGGCGACGCTTGCGGCCCAGGCGGCGCTGGCGCTGGCGGCACTGGCGTCGCAGACGCCATGGGCGCAGCGGTAATGGCAGATGCAGTGTCCGCCTGCCCCGCCCTCATGGCGGCAGGCGCGGCAGAAGCCGTTGTGGAGGGGTGCAGGATTGTGGGTGCAGGCGCGGCAGAAGCTGCCGTTGAAGGCTGCTGTCCCGGCTCGGAAACTTCCGGCGACAAGTGCGACAGCCCTATGCTGCCGCCCGGCGGGCAGAACACCGCCGCCCGCTCCAGAATATTGGCAAGCTCGCGCACATTGCCGGGGAAGGGATACAGCCGCAGCGCATCAAGGGCTGCTTCGTCGATATCCAGCGGCGCAGCCCCACCCTGCTCCGCCAGCCGCGCAAGAAAAAAGCGCGCCAGCATGGGGATGTCCTCAACCCTGCTGCGCAGGGGCGGCAGTTCCTGCGTCACCACGGCAATACGGTAGTAAAGGTCGCGGCGAAAACGCCCTGCCTCCACTTCTTCCTTGAGGTTGCGGTTGGTGGCGGCGATGATGCGCACGTCCACAGGTATGTCCACAGTGCCGCCCACGCGGCGCAGCGTCTGCTCCTGGAGCACGCGCAGCAGTTTGACCTGCATGCCTGCGGGCATTTCGCCAATTTCGTCCAGAAAGAGCGTTCCGCCGCTGGCAGCCTCAAAGAGCCCTTCCTTGCGCCGCACAGCGCCGGAAAACGCCCCCTGCTCATGCCCGAAAAGCTCGCTTTCAAGAAGCTCTGGCGACAGCGCGCCGCAGTTGATGGCCAGAAAACGTCGCCGCGCCCGCTGGCTCTGGGCGTGCATGGTGCGGGCCGCCAGTTCCTTGCCAGTGCCCGTTTCGCCCTGCAGCAGCACGGCCACGTCCGTGGGGGCCAGGCGCATGAGCGCCTGCCGCAGACCGCCCATGGCTGGCGATGCGCCCACCATCTCTGGCACGGAGCCGCTGGCCTCAAGCTGGGCGCGCATTTGCACGACCTGCTGCCGCAGTCGGCGCTTTTCCAGTGCGCGCGCCACCAGTATGCGCGCCTCCTCCAGCGAATACGGCTTTGCCAGATAATGAAAGGCCCCAAGCCGCATGGCTTCCACGGCGCTTTCAATCATGGGGTAGCCCGTGACCATGATAACTTCCACATCCGGCTTGCTGGAGCGCACCGCCTTGAGCACCTCCATGCCGTTCATGCCAGCCATGGCGATATCGGTGATGACCACGTCGATATCCTGCTCTGCCAGCAGCTTCAGTCCTTCTTCGCCGCTGCCAGCCTGAGCCGATTGGTGCCCGCCGCGCTCCAGGGCGCGCGCGAGGTTTGCGCGTGCCATGCGTTCATCATCAATAATCAGCAGGCGTCCACCGCCGCCGGCACGCTGCGCAGCGTCGCGCCCGTGGGTGCTGCGCCGGGGTTCGTCGGGCGTTGCCTGCGTGGAGGCTTGTTCCGCAAGCCGGAACCGTTCCGTAGTCATGACTCTGCTCCTGAAACGTTTGCGTCGCGCCGGGCCGCAAGGGGCAGCCGCAGGGTAAAGCACGCGCCCTGCCCCAGCTCGCTCTGCGCCTCCAGTGTTCCCTTGTGCTTGCCCACAATGCCAAAGGCTATGGACAGGCCAAGGCCCGTTCCCTCGCCCACGGGCTTGAGGCTGAAAAAGGGATCAAACACCCGGCCCAGGTGTTCCGGCGCTATGCCCTTGCCCGTGTCGCGCACGCGCAACTCCGCCATGCCAGCAGATTCGTCCACACGGGCGGATATGTGTACCTCGCCGCTGCCGTTCATGGCCTGGCTGGCATTGAGCAGCAGGTTGATGAGCACTTCCTGAATGCGCTGGGCATCCATGGGCAGCTGCAGGCCGGCAGGCACGTCCTCCACAATGCGCACCGCCGCGCCCATGTCGTGCCGCACCAGGGCCACAGCCCTGCGCACCACGCCAGCCAGATCGTGCTGGGCAACGGTAAAGGGCCTGTCGCGCGCAAAATCCAGCAAACCGCGCACAATGTCGCGGGCGCGGACAACTTCGGCCTGAATCTCGTTAAGTTGCGCGGTCACGTCATCGGCCGTGGGCATGGGGCGCAGCCCCTGCCTGGCGTCGTTGACGTCCTCGCCGAGCAGCTGGCAGCCCACAGAAATATTGTTGAGGGGATTGTTCAGCTGGTGGGCAACGCCCGAAGTCAGCACGCCCAGCGAAGCCAGCTTTTTTTCCTGCAGCAGCAGGGCGTGCCGCTTTTCCAGCTCCACCGCCATGCCGTCGAGGGTCTGGAGCACATGGCGCGCTTCTTCCTCAAGCTGCGCCGGGGGCGGCGGCAGGGGCTGCCCTGCGCCAACACTGCGCGCGGCGTTTTCTATGGCCCCAAGCGCGCGCATGATGTGCCTGCCTATGTGCCAGGCAAAGGCCACGCCACAGGCCAGCAGGGCCGCAATGGCCCCCAGCAGCTGGGTGCGCAGGTCGCCCACGGCGGTAAAGATGCCCTGGCGCATGCGCCGCACCGCCGAATCCGCCAGTTCGCTCAGGCGCTGCCCCTGATCTGTCAGCGCCGCGCCGTCTGTGGGCACAGCGTTCAGCAGGGCTTCGTAAACGCCAATGCCTTCAAGCAGCAGGTCAAGATTGTGGTGCGCGCCATCGCCCACCCGGCGGCCCATGGCGGCGTTATAATCCTGCCCCACGGATGTGGCCCGATCCCGCGCCAGATCCACAAAGCTGCGCAGGGCAACAAGATCGCCCTTTCTGCCGGAAAAAAGCTGCAGATTCTTTTCGTACCTGCGCATCTCAAGCACATCGCTGCGCAGGTCGTCCACCATGTCGATGAGGCGGGTCGCCCTGTCGATACGTTCAAGATCGTACCAGGCTATGCCGCCCAGGAGCAGGAGCATGGCCAGAAACAGGCTCGTGCCCAGGGCGATCTTGCCGCGAATGGTATGCCAGACAGAAAAATGGGGAAGCATGCTCTCACCCCCGCAGGCACATGCTTACAGACATGCGCCCGACGCCGTTTCATTTTGCGACAGCGTATAAAAATAAAACAACGCTGACAAGCCTTGCGCAGCACTAATTTGCGGCCGCAACACGCCCTGCCATGTCATAATGCAACGGTGGCAGACAAGGTGCCACCACCCCCTCCTAAATAAAAAATTATTTAAATACAGTATGTTACAAATTGAGCTTTTTGGCACAATAGTTGTAATTGCCCTTGCAGGAGGCCGACATGAATACCCTGCAAAAAACGATGGAAAACTGGTTTACCGCTGTGGCATACGCTGATGCCGGGCAACCCGGCTGGACAGACGATTTGTGGAGCATCCCCGGCAAGCGGCACAGCCCGGCGCTGAAACAGACGCTGCTCTATGGTGCTGGCAGCATATGCATCTATGTGCTGGCCTTTGCCAATGCCGACGTCTTTGCCGCCCTGTGTGCCAAGGGTGGGCTGTGGACGGCCCTGCCCATTGCCTCGGTGCTGCTGCTCTCCTACGTGCACGGCCATTTTGCCGGAGCCCTCTGGGACTTGTGCGGCATTACCGGCATCAAGAAGCAGAGCGCAAATACCGCAGCCAAACCTGCGGCCCGCCACACCACCGCGCCCGCTCCCCGGCTGGACACGACTGCGGTGGCGCACGGCTAAACACATATGCAGTGCATGGCCTGGCCTGGCCGCCGCCGGGCCCATGCGCATCAATTAGAGCGATTTTAAAGTAAAATTGCTCTGGCGGCTGCGTAAGCAGACGCTCGCCGCAGAGGCGTAAGCGCAATTTATTTGCGCGGTTACGCGCCGAAGCGAGCGTTTTGGAAGCATTGAGAATGGATATTCTTAATGCGAAAATGCTCTAATGCGCGGCAGCCAGGGCGCGGCAACCCCGCCCAGGCCGGACAGACAGTCTTTGGCAGGCAGTTTTGCCAGGCTGTTACCCAAGTAATTGCGGCAAGTAATTGCGCCAAGTAATTGCGCCAAATAATTGCGCCAAATAATTGCGGCAATCAGCTTACAAGTCGGAGGAAAACATGGATCTGCTTAGTCTTGACCCAACGCAATTCATAACGCTCACGCCCGTTTCCGTGGCCTTTCTGCTGGCCGTGGGCTTTGTGGGCGGGCTTGTGAGCGGATTTATCGGCTCCGGTGGGGCCTTTATTCTCACGCCGGGCATGATGGGGCTGGGCGTGCCCGGCGCAGTGGCTGTGGCCAGCAACATGTGCCACAAATTTCCCAAGGCCATGGTGGGAGCCATCAAGCGCTACCGCTTCGGCCAGGTGGACATCAAGCTGGGCATGGTGATTGCCGCCACTGCGGGCATAGGCGTGCAGATCGGCATCCGCATCCAGCGTTTTATTCTGGAAAACTGGGGGCAGGCCGGGTCTGACCTTTACGTCAGCGTTTCCTTTGTGGTGGTGCTGGTTGTGGTGGGCAGCTATATCCTTAAAGACGCCCTGCGCTCCAGCCATTGCGGCAAGGACGATGACGAAAGCACGCCGCCGCTTGCCAGAAAGCTGCAGGCCATCAACCTGCCGCCCATGATTTCCTTTCCCAAATCCGGTTTGCGTATTTCGCTGTGGTTCACCCTGCCCGTGGGCATAGCTACGGGCATGCTGGCCGCCACCATCGCCGTGGGCGGATTTGTGGGCGTGCCGGGGCTTATCTATGTCATCGGCGTGCCCGGACTCATCGCGTCCGGCACGGAACTGGTCACGGCCTTTGTCATGGGTCTGTGCGGCTCGGTCAACTGGGCCATGCACGGCATGATAGACATCCGTCTTGTCTTCATCATCCTGGCTGGCTCCCTGTTTGGCGTGCAGCTTGGGGCCATAGGCACCACCTACGTCAAGCCCATCATGATCAAGTACGTCATGGCCGCCATCATGCTCATTGTTGCGGCAAGCCGCATTGTGGCCCTGCCGGGGTATCTCAGCGCGCTGGGACTCATCCAGATGGGGCCGGGACTTCTCTACGTACTCAAGGTCGTCAGTTTTATAACCATGTGCGCCGGTCTGCTCGTTGGCGCGGGCATGATCCTTGGCGGCATGTGGCGCGGGCAACAGCGCAATCGCAAGGAGGCTGCGCTGGGCGACGTCGCCTAGGGCAACTCCGGCTGTACAAGATTCAGAATCAATTCTCCTCAAGCCCCATGGCCAAAGGGGGGTGCATCGCGTCTGCACCCCCCATTTATTCGAGCAGATCCCAAGGGCGAATGTTTCAGTTTTGCCCGCTTTACTTGATTGATCCGGCTGGTTTCTCCCCTGTGGCCGGTCCGGGCTGGCCGCCACACCCTGGCCGCACCGGACTAGCCGCCTTCCATCGGTCGGTCCGGGCTGGTTTCTCTCCTGTGGCCCGCCCGGGCTGGCCCCTTTGCGTTGGCGTTGCTGAATTTTGCAGGATTTTTCACGCCTGAAAAAGCCATCAGGGCTGCATCCCTACGGATGCAGCCCTGATGGCTTGCTGATTGCCCAAGTCTGGCCCTTTGCAGTGGCGAGAAAATCGTGCGCTTTGCTGGCGCGGTGGGGGCATTCTCAAAACGCCAAAGGGGGCGTTTTGTAACCCGTGAAAAAATAAGCCGCCACGGGATTTGCCTCAGACCTTGCCGGGATCCTTCAGGCCGGGATCTGCCTGGGCAGCGGTTTGACCTCAAAGCGGCATGTTCTGTCGCCAGTGCACCAGCAATCAATTTCACGCACGTGAAACTCCTCGCCGGTCTGGGTCAGAAGCAAGCCTGCCAGAAAGCCCTCATCATAGTGGCAGACCGTATGATCTTTGTCCGGCAGGCCGGAGCAGTCCAGATCTTCGGCCATGGTCAGGGTAAAATGCAAGGATTCATAGTCGGCGCTTTCGATACGCATGATGCCGATGCCAAAGTCCAGCAGGGCCTTTTGCGCCGCCGCCACAAAATCGTCAAACCGCTCACGGCGGCCGACAAATCTTTCGCAAAATTTCTGCCCGGCCAGCTTTCCGCTCTCACGCATGACTTCTTCGGATTCGGCCGTACCATAGCGTGCCTCAATGACGTCACGCAGGGTGTACTGAAACAGCCGATACACCTCGATGCGCGCGCTGTTGCCAAGATTTGGCCGACCGTCATGAACATTGCCGACATAATCCCAACTGAACGCATACTGCCGGGTTGACATGCCAAACCACCTTTGCAGATTTTGTGCAGCCTGCGTTGCGTGGCACTAACGCTCGAGCAGGCTCGAAAACTGACGCGATCCGCCCCGGATCGCCCACAAGGCCCCGCGGGTGGAAAGCCTGCGGGCTGGTTTTCATGTTAGGAGTTCGAACCGTTTTTTCCGTGTCTGCGCCGCCGTCAAAAGCATCGTCGCCAGCCGCGCCGCGCGCGGGCTACGCCCTCGCCTACCGGCTTATGGGCGGCACATCCGTGCTGACCTTCAGCATGGTGCCAAGGTGACGCCTGGCCAGAGCCAGTTCGCTTTCCGTCACTTCCGGCATGTCTTTGGAACGGACGCCGGTCATGTCGTTGCCTTCTTCAACAATGGCCAGAGCAGCGGCCATGCGGCCCATGACGCAGAAAAAGCGCACCGGATCCCATCCATGCTGCTGCACCCAGGCGGCTGCCTGCGGCGAGTACATGAAGTCCGCCTTGCCGTTGTTCAGCGTGGGGTGGGCCTCTTCATTATTGGCCTTGGCCCAGGAACGGAATTGCGGCAGCATTTCAAGAAAGTTCAGCAACTCCTTGTCCGTGACCGGCGGCTGCTTTTCATAGACAGTGGAAGGGGTTGGAGCCGGTTTTTTTGCATGGCTGGTAGCAGCCAGGGCCTGACCGGAAAAAAACCCGCCCGGCAAACCGGACGACAGGGTCAGGCAGAGGATGGCCGCTCCGACCAGAAGTGCACGTGCAGCCATGGAGGCCGCACGTGCAGAAAAATTCATGTTCTGTGACGCCATGGGGCGCGACTGCGCCCCTGAGCCTGACAGCAATGTATTCATTCAATACCGAACCGCGCTGAATTTCGAGAGCCTATCCATATTATGATACGACTCCACATACCGCAACGTTCCCGTTTTACCACGTAAAACAAGGGAATGCGTCACGGCGTATTTGGAACTGTAGCGCACGCCGCGCAAAAAATCACCGCCGGAGATGCCGGTGGCGGCAAAAAAGCAGTCATCGCTGCGCACAAGGTCATTGACGGTGAGCACTTCGCGCGCGTCGACACCGGCCTCGTTGATGGCCTCTTTTTCCACATAGGACTGGGGATCAAGACGGGCCAGTATCTGCCCGCCCATGCCCTTGATGGCGCAAGCGGCCAGCACGCCTTCAGGGGTGCCGCCCGTGCCCATCATGATGTCCACTTCAGAGCGCGGGTCCACAGCCATAAGGCTGCCAGCCACGTCGCCGTCGGTGTGGAGCTGAATGCGCGCGCCTGCCTGGCGGATTTCACTGATGAGTTTTTCATGCCGGGGCTTGTCCAGCACAAAGACCACCAGATCCTGCACGCTCTTGCCCATGGCCTTGGCCACGTTGGCCAGGTTCACCTTGACGGGCGCGTCCAGATCGACCACATCGCGCGCCTCGCGGGACACCACGAGCTTTTGCATGTAATAGCTCGGCCCGGGGTTGAACATGCTGCCCTGGGGGGCGACGCCCACCACGGAGATGGCATTGGGGCGGCCATAGGCCAGAAGGCTTGTGCCTTCCACCGGGTCCACGGCCACATCAAGGCAGGGGCCAACGCCCATGCCCACTTTTTCGCCATTGGCCAGCATGGGGGCGTTGTCTTTTTCGCCCTCGCCGATGATCACCAGACCGTCGATATGAAGAGTGGCAAAGCTGATGCGCATGGCGTCAACGGCAGCGCCGTCTCCGGCCTCCTTGTCGCCGCGCCCGAGCCAGCGGGCTGACGCCAGGGCCGCCGCCTCGGTAATACGCACAATATCCAGGGCCAGATTTTTCTCCGGTGCTTCCACCATACCTTCCTCCACTCGTTCTGCGTTATGCAACACACTGCTCTTACCCCAGCGCGCCGCCGTCTTCAAGAAAAAACCCCAGCCCGCCAAGCCTCAGGCGGGCCCCCCTTTTCAGGCCTTCTACGCGTCCGCAGCCGCTACGCCGTACGGCGAAGAGCCTACAGGCACGCCCACAGCGCCGGGCCACATGACCACAGCCAATCCGGCCTGACGCGACGCGCCCGGCCCTCGCTCAAAAGATCCCCGCAGTGAAGGCACGGCAAAAGGGCCTCCCATTCACAGCACAATACTACTAAAATTCCTGCATCCAGCCCCGGCAGAGCCTATGGCAGCCGGTAACGCCCGGCCACGGGGGCCTGCCAGCCCTCGCCAAAGGGCATGCGGCTGACAAAAAGCGTCAATGGCTCCTGCCTGCGTTTGAATTCGGCCGCAAAAAGCTTCTGCCGCACCTCGAGGCGCAGGGGTGAAGAATGCCCGGTCACAGGCGGCGTCGTGGGCAGCAGCAGATCTTCAAGCACGGGATCAAGCTCTTCGTAGGGCGGCAGGCTGTCCGCATCTTTCTGGCCGGGGCGCAGTTCCGCCGAGGGCGCCTTGTCAAAGACCTGCTGCGGAATGATCTGCTCTCCCTTGTGTTCATTATACCAGCGCGCCACGGCATAGGTGCGCGTCTTGGTCAGATCGCCTATGACGGCCAGTGCCCCCACGGTGTCGCCGTACAGGGTGCTGTACCCCATGGCGGCCTCGCTCTTGTTGCCCGTATTGAGCACAAGAGCCCCGGCGCGGTTGGCCAGGGAGGACAGCAGGGTTCCACGTATGCGCGCCTGAAGGTTTTCAAAGGTTGTGTCGCCGGGGCGGGCCTCAAAAAGATCAAGGCCGGGAGCCAGCGTCTGGGCAAAGGCTTTCATGACAGGCTCAATGGGCAGCGTCACCGTGGTGATGCCAAGGTTGCTGGCAAGACCGAGGGCATCACTGACCGAGCCTTCACTGCTGTAGGGCGAGGGCATGAGCACGCCGGTGACGTTTTCCGCGCCCAGGGCCTCGACGGCCACGCAGCACACAAGGGACGAATCCATACCGCCCGACAGACCGACAATGGCCTTTGCAGCGCCGCATTTGCGCACAAAGTCGCGTGTGCCCAGGGTAAGCGCCCGCCAGCAGTCTTCCTCAACGCTGGCGCACAGCGGCTCCGGAGCCTTGCCGCCCGATGGCGCGCCGCTTGCGGTATTGCGGGCGGTATCCACCAGAAGCACGTCCTCGTCAAAAGCCTTTCCCCGTGCCAGCAGCTGCCCCGTGGGATCAAAAACCAGGCTTTGCCCGTTATACACGCGGCTGTCGTTGCCGCCCACAAGGTTGACGGAAAGAAGGTGCACATGGTGCCGGGCGGCCACGTGCGAAAGCATATGCTCGCCTGCGGCCTGCGCCCCCTCTGTATACGGAGCCGCAGCCATGTGGATGAGGGCGTCAACGCCGCGCTGCACCAGTTCCATAAGTGGATTGTGCCCGCTGGCGTAGCGGGTTTTCCAAAAGGCGTCTTCTTCGCGCTGGGCGTCTTCGCACAGCACAACGCCCATGCGCCAGCCGCCCAGCGTCAGAATGCCGCAGGAAATGCCCTTGTCGAAATAGCGGCTGTCTTCGCCATCCGACCCGGCTCCCTGTGTTCCGCCCTGCCCGCCCTGGTAGACCTTGCGCGAGGCCACCTGCCACGCGCCATTGTGAACCAGCACCGCGGCATTGGAAAGCAGTCCCGACGCGTACACGCTGGGCACGGGCGTGCCCACCAGCAGGGCCGGGCCGCCCTTGAGAACTTCAGCCATATGATCCAGCGCCTTGCGGCACCCCGCCGCGAAATCATCCGCGCAAAGGTAGTGTCCCGGAGCCACGCCGCACAAGGCCAGTTCAGGCGTCACGCACAACTCTGCCCCGGCTGCGGCGGCCTGCCGCACGTCGTCAAGTATGCGTTCCATATTTCCGGCCACATCGCCTGTGACGCTGTTGCACTGCAAAAGGGCTATTTTCATGCCGCTCTCTCCCCCATGTTAAAGGTATCCGTGTAAAGGCCCGCCTGGTGCGGCCAGGGCATCCACCCTGCGGGTGGTGTCCGGGTCCTCTTCCAGGGGGGGAGCGTGGAAGGGCTTCAGGCGGGCGTCCATAACCAGGGGCGCTTCACACGACCAGTGCTTTGCCCGCGTTTGCGCACGGGCCCCGTACACATCCGTGGCCGGGTCTGACCGGGTAAAGGCCACCCAGAGAAAGTTGTCCATATCCCTGGCGCAGAACGCCGCATCGTCCGCAACCACCACCAGGGGAAAGGCTTCGCGTCCGGGCCAGTGGGCCAGGGCGTCCGCAAGGGTTTCCATTGCCGGATCAGGCTCGTTTCTGCCCAGGGCATGCCGTGGGCCGCGCAGCACAAGCAGACCGGGGCCAGCCACGTGCGCGTCGCCAAAGCCTTGGGGCAGGGGCGGCAGTTCGGCCGCCTGGCCCGTCAGTTCCAGCCCGAGGTCACGCCGTTTTTCCCCGGCGGCAGCCCATATGAGCTTTGACCCCTCATTGAGGCCAAGCCCCGTATAGTCCAACGTGTCATTGGTGCTGTGCGTGATAAAATGCAGATCGCGCGCAAAATCCGTGCGTTCCAGAAGATGACGCAAGAACTGCGGCGCATGGGCCGCGCTGAGGCCGGGGGCATCCTCGTGGGCGGCCACAAGAACATATTTGGCCAGAGCCGTTTGCGTGGTCCCCAGCAGGTGCAGGGCCATGGTCAAAAGCTCGCGCGGTCTGCGCGTGGCTTCATAGGGAGTATAGCGCTCGCTGCCCAGGGCCAGCAACAGGGGGTGCACCCCTGCCGCGTCCACGGCATGAACCTCGCGTACGCCCTGAAAAACCTGCGGCACCAGCGGCCCGGTAAGCTCGTGGATGAATTCGCCAAAAACCGTGTCTTCCTGCGGCGGCCGCCCCACGGCGGTAAATGGCCACACCGCCCCCTTGCGGTGGTACACGGCATCCACCTTGAGCACGGGAAAATCGTGGGTAAGACTGTAATACCCCACATGGTCGCCAAAGGGGCCCTCGGGCTTGGCATTGGGCATGATGTGCCCGCTGATGCAAAAATCCGCTTCTGCCAAAACGGGCAAGGGCAGGCCGTCAACCCTGGCCATATCCATGCGGCGTCCGCCAAGCAGTCCGGCAAAGCGCAATTCGCTGAGGCCCTCGGGCAGGGGCATCACCGCCGCCACGGTGAGGCTTGGCGGGCCGCCCACATACACGTGCACGGGCAGCGGACGCCCCTGCGCGATGGCGTGGGCGTGGTGCACGCCTATGCCACGGTGGATCTGGTAGTGCAGGCCCATTTCGTCCGGCGCGTAGTCATTGCCGCTCTGCTGTACCCGGTACATGCCAAGGTTTGACGCGTCGGCCCCCGTGTTGGCGGGGTCTTCGCTGTACACAAGGGGAAGGGTGATGAAGGCCCCGCCGTCCATGGGCCAGCAGGTCAGTTGCGGCAGATCGGCGGGCGCGCAACGGCGCTCCAGCACGGGCACGTTGCCGCCTTCGCTGCCACCCTTGCCGCGCCGCAGCCGGGGGAGCATGTGCCAGAGGCCCGGCACTGCGGGCAGCGCGGCCCAGGGCTTTTTAAGGGCAGCCGCAGGATCGGCCTTGGCGGCCAGCACGGCCCGCACGGCAGGCAGGCTGTCCCTGAAAATATAGTGCAGGCGCTCACGTGTGCCGAAAAGGTTGCACAGCATGGGAAAGGACGTGCCCCTGACCCGCGTGAACAGCAGGGCCGGAGCCTTGGCCCTGAAGGCCCGCCGCTGGATGGCCGCCAGTTCCAGATGCGGGTCCACCTCGGCGTCAATACGCTTGAGGTGCCCACGGCTCTCCAGATCGGCGAGGCATTCCTGCATGTTGCGGTAGCCCATCAGCACTTCTCCCCTTTATGCGCTGCCAGTGTGGCGGGTGTGGCGGGCGCGGCGGATACGCTGGAGGATGCGGCGGCGGATGCGCCGGTGGATACACCGTCGGAACCGAACGACACCACGCTTTTTTCCTTTCCGGCGTTACCATCGGGCAGATGGTGACAGGCCAGGGGCTGCACGGCCGCCACCTGCCGCTGCCCGGCCAGGGCCTGCCTGAAATGCTCCAGAATTTCCGCATGGTCAAAGACCAGAGGCTGCGGCAGGGCGTCCAGCGGATAAAAGGCGGCCTGGGCCGCATCATCCCCGGCGCAGATGGCGTCAGGATTACGCGCCTTGCCCGTAAAAACCACGGTAAGCGTGTGCTGGCGGGGATCGCGCTTGGGCCGTGAATACACGCCCAGCAAGCCCGTCAACTCAACATCAAGCCCTGTCTCTTCGCGCATTTCGCGAACGGCGGCCTCTTCAGCCTGCTCGCCCTCATCTATGAATCCGCCAGGCAGGGCAAAGCCGATGGGCGTGTGCCTGCGACGGATGATCACCACCCCTCTGCCCGGCTCGTGAATGATCACGTCCGCCGTGGGCGCGGGATTGCGAAAGCAGGAATAGGGTTTGCCGCAGTGGGGGCAGACAACGTCTTTTTTCATTTCAGCCTCAGTGTCTTTGCCAGGCGACGACAGCCGCAGGCACAGGCATATTAAGCCAGCACGGGTCGGGCCGCAAGCATGCAAAGGCGGGGCGGCTCCGGTTCTTGACATAATAGTATGGCTGCCATACATATCTCGCATGTACGATAAGGACTACAAAAAAACCGCCGTCGAACTGCGCATCCAGCAGTCAATTCTCGACGACCACGACGATCCGGACATCCAGCGTCTGCGCAACAACCACATCTGCTTTGCGCTGCTCTCACTGGTAAACCAGTTTTACATGCTGGAACGTCAATGCCGCAATTTCGGCACTGATGTGGAGATCCATCTGGGGGAAATCCAGATGATCATGACCATTCACAATGTCCAGGGCATTCATGTGAACGGGCTGGCCGAAAAACTTGGGATAACCAAGGGCAGCGTTTCTGAAATGCTGCGCAAGCTTGAACGCAAAGGGCTTGTGCGCAAGGAAAAGGATCCGCTGAAAATGACCAGGCTGAACATTTTCCTTACCGATAAAGGCTTGCTCGCCCACCAAAACCACATCTGTTTGCACAAAAAGCTCGACAATCTTGTGCTTGAAGCGGCGGCGGAGCATGGCCCGGAAATGCTGAACAGTTTTACCAGCCTGCTCAATGGCATTCTGGCGCGGCTCGCCGCCTTCAGCAAGAGCTGATCACGGCGCCCTTTTTTTGGGATATTTTGTATGGGTGCCATACAAAATTCCAGAACATGCCGACGCATGCCGCAAGCGTCCGGCATCATTGACGCAAGGCGCGTCCGGTCCCGCGCACGCAAGGGGCAACAGTGCAGGCGCCGCCAATGCTACAGACCGCACTATTGCTGCAGGCCGCAGTGGCGGACAGCGCACTGCCCATACACCTATCCCGCACGACCTGCGCGGCCTCACCCTAACCAGCCAGGAAAAAATATGAACAGCCACACCACGGTAAAAAAAGGCGATGCCTTTACAGGCATGCGCGCGGGCAAGCACTACGAGCGCATGGGCAGAATATTCGGGCTGAACGATGATTTTTACAAGCGGGCCATTGGCGACCTGCGCCTTGAAGACGGCATGAAGGCTCTGGACATGGGCTGCGGCACGGGGGCCCTGAGTTTTGCGCTGGCGCACAGATCGTCACCGCGCTGCACCATTCATGGCATTGATCTTTCCGAAGACCAGACGATCTATGCCAGCAACCGGCCTGGCGGCCAGGGCGGGGCCTTGCACTTCAGTACGGCGTCTATGGATGACGCGCTTTTTCCCGATGGGGCACTGGATATTGCCATGACCTCAATGGCCCTGCACGAGGCAAGCCCGGAGGTGCGCCGCGCCGCCTTGAGCAATATTGCCCGCATGCTGAAACCCGGCGGCAAATTCCTGCTGGTGGATGTGGCAAAACCGCTTTTGCGCGGGTGGGGCCTTGTGTTGCGCCCGCTCATGGCCCTGACGGAGAAATTTCGTGACAACCGCGAAAACAGCTATGCGGACATTTGCGCAAAGCTGGGGCTGATTCAGACCGAAGACCAGTACATCAACGCCATAATACGGCGGCAGGTTTTCGTGAAGCCCTGAGACTCCATCTGGCTCTGGCAGCCCGCTTGCCCCTTGCCCCGGCAATCTGCGCTGCCGTAAGGGTTGCCACGCAACGCTCCTGACCAGCAATCACCCGCCAACCATAGCAGCATTGCCTGTTGGCTGCGTGGCCAGCCGCCTGCGCGGGCATGCTGCGACCCTGCGTCAACGGCGCGCCGGGCCGCCATTCGAGGAACACCTGCACGGGCATACCGCGACAATAAAAGTTTTAGGGGGTGGGGGCGTGGGGGAGGAGACCCTTTTTTAGAGCATTTAACCTTTAAAGAAGGTTAAATGCTCTAACGCTGCACGAAAGTGCAGCGCGCCACAACGTGGCGTGGATTCTGCCGAAAATCGCATTTCCGGCAGAATGACACCTTTGAAATGTAAAACATTTCAAAGGTAATCTAGTCTAAAGAGGGTCCCTCCCCCACAAAGCATGCCCAAAAATATTTCAGCGTGACCTTAGACGACCGTAAAGCCCGCAGCCTCCAGGGCCTGAGCGCTCACAGCCCCGGCGCGAACCATGCGCAGCCGCCGCACGTTCCCTCCGGCGCTTTGTCCGTCCGCCAGGGGTTCCACAAGGGTTGAAGGCTCGCCTCCCTGCGGGTTCGGGCCAAGGTTCAGTACGCAGGGCATCTGCCCTTGGTTTTCCAGCGCAGCCAGAAGTTCGGGATCCAGTTGTTCCACGCGGCACACGGGCTGCCGCCCGTTGAGGTTGGCGCTGCTGGCCGTCAGCGGGCCGCCCGCCCCAAGGGCCAGAGCCGCCGCCACGGGATGCGGCGTCACCCGCACTGCCACCTGTCCGCGTTCATTCACAAGAGCCGCAGGCAATGCGGGTCTTGCGGGCAGCAGCACCGTGAGCGGCCCTGGCCAGAAGGCGGCGAGGGCTTCGGGCATGGCCTCAAGGCAGGCCACGGCCCGCACCTGCTCCACGCTGGCCGCCAGCAGTGGCAAGGGCTTATGGACGGGACGCCGCTTCAACTGGTAGACTCTGGCCACGGCCACGCTGTCTGTGGCCAGACAGCCCAGACCATAAAAGGTTTCGGTGGGAAAAATCAGCGCATGACCGCCGCGCAGACAGGCGACGGCCTCTTGCAGATCCTGACAGAATGATTGGAGAGACATGGCAGGCAAACCCTTACGATGCATCAGCGTGGGCAAGTTAAAAACACCTTTCTGGAAAGACGCCGCAGCCCACTACCTCATGCGCATCAACCGCTGGCGGCCCCTGGAATACACCGAAGTGCGCGACGGCGACGCCGCCCTGCCCCCTGATCAGCGCAATGCCCTTGAGGGAAGGCGTATCATTGAGGCCCTGACGCCTCAGGACGTGGTTCTTGTGCTGGACGAACGCGGCCAGGGGCTTACCTCGCCCCAGATGGCCGCCCTGCTGCAACAGATGGATCAGGACGCGCGCGGCCGGGCCTGCTTTATTATCGGCGGAGCCTGGGGCCTGGACGATTGCGTGCGCCAGAAAGCCTGTAAAATGATCCGCCTGTCGGACATGACCCTGCCGCACGAACTGGCCCGCGTGGTGCTGCTGGAGCAGATTTACCGCGCGGAATGCATTTTGCGCAAGGTTCCCTACCACCACTGAGGCTCCTGCGGCAGCGCGACGCGGGCTACGGCCGCTGCACGGCGCAGGCTGCCGGGACAGTGCGGAATTTCATGGTCTGTGCGGCACGGCCCTTCAGGGGGCGCACAACCGCAAGCCTTGCCCCGGCCCCTGCAAACAGCGCGAATTCTTACAGCACTTCGTAAATCCTGGCGAACACGTTGTCATACACCAGCTTGAAATAGGGCGAAAAACGCGGATTCTGCGGCTCGCCCATAAGCAGTTGCACCATGAGCGAGTTGTACAGCCCTTCGTCCATGGCCAGTTTTTCGTCTGTGACGCGGTTGAAGAAAAAGTTGATATTGCGCCGATTGGACAAGAATTCCTGCTGCTGTTGCTGCGTGGCGTTGGGGTGCGCGTCAAACCACTCCTGAATATAGTTGTGCCGCGTGACGCCGGTTTCCTCAAACACGGTGATGGATGAGGCGTAGATGGCGCTGGTGCTGCCCTCAAGGCGCACTTCGCCCGTGTCCAGCCGATAGGCAAGCTCCTGCGGCACAATGGACAGCGCCCCGCCCTCGCCAGAGTGCGTGACAAAATTCCAGTTGCCGAAATTGCTTATCCAGAAGCCCAGCCGCAGCATTTCAAAGCTTACCACAAGATAGAGCTTGCCCTTGGCCTCAATGAGCGGCGTTTCGTCAGAGCGCAGCTTGTCCATGAGGGCCTGGGCCGAGTTTCCGTCCAGCCCCTCAAAAACATTGCCAGCCTCATTGCCGCGCAAGGCCGTGTAGCGGATGAGCTGACGGGCAAAACGGGCGTTGTCGGTGGCAAAAACGGCGGCGGGCAAGTACAGCGACGGCCCGGCGTGCTGCGCGCCGTCGGCAATGGTGGCGCGGTGTGAAAAATAGTGGGCAGCGTAGCCCCAGTCCCACCACAACCAGAGCATGGAATCCGGAGGCGTCATGGTGCGCGCCCGCGTCAGGGCTTCGGCGTGGCGGCGGTTGATCATGGGCCCCTGCGACATGGCGGGGATCATCTCCACAAAGGGAACCACCATCAGGGCCACCAGCACGGCGGAGGTCAGCAGCCCGGCCACGGAGCCGCGCAGGCTCGTGCGCAGGAGGCGCTGCCAGATCCAGTACAGGGGCAGGGCAAGGCCCAGGGCCACCACAGGCGCGCCGAACATGACCATGCGCCCGCCAAGTTTGGTGCTCAGAATACCAAGGGCCGCCAGGGGCAGCAGAAAAAGCGCTCCCGGCCGACGCACTATGACCACAAAAAAGCCCAGAAGGCCGAGGATGGCGGCTTCCATCCAGGGATGGAAATAGGGGAACAGGGCCGCGAAGCTCAGATCCTGCACCTCGATGATGGACTGGTTCACCGAGGGGTACATGAGCACCGCCCCCTCGCCCGTGCTTTTGACGTCGCCAGCGTGCTTCATGTAGGCGTTGACGTGGTTCATGAGCGTGGTGAGAATTTCACCGTGCACCAGCAGGGCCGCAACGCCCACCCACAGCAGCACCAGAACCCACGGACGGCAGAGCATGCGCCGCGCCTTGAGGCCGGACTTTGTGCCCGCCAGCAGAAGCAACAGGCTGAAGCCAAAACCCACCGGGCCAGAGAGCGTCGGCAGGGCGTACGCGAGGCTGCCCAGGAGCAGCAGCGCGCGCCGCCCGCGCGGAGCCATGATGAGGCTCATGAAGGCCAGCAGAATCACGTTGTAGCGGATAAGATAGGGAAAAACCGAGTGCCATTCCTGCGTCCACCACGAAATGACGCCCGAACAGCCCAGCAGCACAATCCACTGCCAACGCAGAGGATTGCCAAGGTGCTCGGCATGGCGCAGCCGCTCGACCAGCCCGTCTTCGGGCAGGCCCCGGCTGAACAGCCGCCGGGCCGTCATGATGCCAGACCCTATGGCCAGACGGCGCAAGACCATCTGCGGCAGCAACATGTAACGCATGGCCCAGCTGGCCGGGGCCAGGGTCATGAGCAGGGGAAAAAACAGGGTCACCAGATCGGTGTCATAATAGCCGAGCATGGTGCGGGCCAGAAAGCCCGGCGCAAGCGATGTGAGCAGCCCTGCCGCCACGCCCGCTTCCATGCTGCCCAAAGCCCATACCCAGGCATAGACGATAAGGGCCACAAAGCTTGCCAGCACCGCCGGAAACCAGAAAGCCACAGCGGCGGGATACGTGCCCAGGGCGTCGGCCAGCAAGCGCAGCATTTCCGCCATGGGGTGCCCCACGGCAAGGCCTATGCCCTCTGCTCCGGCCACCCAGTGATAGGCGTCGTGCGTGGCCAGAAGCCACTGGCTGCCCAGACGGTATTCGGGGTTTTGCCAGCAGGGCCATTCCAGCATGCGCAGGCCAAAAGCCATCACAAGCGTCACTACGCCCCAGAAAAATCCCCGCCACCAGTACCCGGCCACATCCGGCCCTGGCGGAAAACCAAGGTGCGTGGCACGCGGCAAGGCCCACGGGTGCGCCATAGCCTGCGGGTTTACGCGCGCTTCGCGTCCCGCATGTACGCTGGCTTCGCCCAAGGCCCTCTCAGTGGCGCCGGGATTTTCAGAGGCTTCCGGCATAGGCCCGGCACTGGCGGAAAGGCCGTGCGCCGCGTTTTCCGGCGAAAGTTCCGGCGAGTGATTGTGCTCAGGGGCAGGGCTCTGCTGGGGCATGCTATGCTCCGTCTTCTTTATGCGAATCGGCGCTGAAATTTTTACGGTCGTTTTCCGGCATATCGGGGGTGAGCGCCCAGAACCAGCGCCCGCTGCCCGCCACCACGTAGCTGCGCTGTCCGGCCAGACGCCAGGGGGCTGGCAGAACTTCCGGCGCGGGTTCCAGCGCCAGGATCACAAGGTGCCCCTCACGCTGCAACCGGGGCAAAGCCAGATCCAGAAGTTGCCGCCAGGGCATGAAGGCCCTGCTTACAATGCAATCCGCCTGATAGTACTGGCCGTGAAAAAAATGCTCCACAGGGCCGCGAAAAACGTGCGTGTTGGGCAACTGGGTCTGCGAAAGCACGCTGGAGAGAAAAAGCGCCCGTTTTTCCCGCACTTCTACCATATAATACGCGCCCCTGGTCCACAACATGCGCAGGGGTATGCCGGGCAGTCCCGCGCCAGCGCCAAGATCCCAGGTCAGCGGAGCGTCCGGCACGGACAGGCTGTCCAGAAAGGACGCAAGATGAAAACTGTCCGCCACAAGACGGGTGAGCATATCCTGCCAGGAGTGCGGGCCCACAAGGTTCATGGCCTTGTTCCACTGACAGAGCATCTCGAGGTACACGCCAAGGGGCTCCAGGGCCTCCTCCGGCACGTCCGCGCCTGTGGCCGCCGCCAGCCGGGCCAGTTCCTTCCTGTCTACCGCTTGTCGCTGCATGGTCTTGTGCTGCTCCTGTACTGTTTACCGTCCGGCGTTTCACTGTGCATGCCGGTGCATACTCATAGCCCCGCCGACCGGGACTTGCAAGCCCCGCGCCGATAACGTAAAAAAGGGGGCTTGCGGTCACGCCGCGCCATTTTTGACCATATGCGGCCCGCCTGCCGCGCCCTTGGAGGATACGTTCCGATGACACAAGCCGTTCTGCTTTTTCCCGGCCAGGGATCACAGGAAGCGGGCATGGGCCGCGATCTGGCTGAAGCCTCAGCCGACGCCATGAACCTCTGGAAACTGGCCGAGCGGGCCAGCGGCCTGCCCCTGCGCGAAATTTACTGGGACGGCGACGACGCCGCCATGAACGACACGCGCGCCCTGCAACCGGCCCTGACCGTGGTGAACCTGAACCTCTGGAGCGCCGTGGCCGGCCGTGTGAAGCCTCTGGCCGCCGCCGGGCACAGCCTTGGCGAATTCAGCGCTCTGGCCGCCGCAGGGGTGCTCTCGCCCCAAAGCGTGCTGGAACTGACCAGCCTGCGCGGCCGCCTTATGGCCGAGGCGGATCCTGAAGGCAAGGGGGCCATGGCCGCCCTGCTCAAACTGGATCCTGCCCAGGTGGAAAAAATTGTGGCCGACACCGCCGCTGCATGCGGCGAGATGATCCTTGTGGCCAACTATAATACGCCGGGACAGCTTGTGGTCAGCGGCACCAGGGCCGCCGTGGCCCTGGCCTGCCAGAAGGCCAAGGAAGCCAAGGGCCGCGGCATTGAGCTCAAGGTCAGCGGAGCCTTTCACAGCCCCATGATGGCTGAGGCCAGCAAGGAGCTCGCCCCGCAACTGCGCAAGGCCACCTGGAGCAGACCCAAATTCCCCGTCTACTGCAATGCCCACGGCAAGGCCGTTCACGAGGGCGAAAGCGCGCTTGAAAGCCTGCTGGCCCAGATGACCTCATCCGTGCAGTGGATTGACACCATGCGCAATCAGTATGATGAAGGCGCGCGCCGCTGGCTGGAACTGGGCCCCAAGGCCGTGCTCGGCAAGATGGTCGCTCCCTGCCTGGCCGACCGCGCCCAGGCGGATCAACTGACCGTAGAGCTTGTCAATAATGCCGAAAGCGCCGCAGCCCTGGCGGGTTAGCGCCGCTAACGAATGAAATGGGCGTTGCGCGCCCGGGCGGGAACGTCTGAACCCTTGCGATGATACCTTTGCAAGGTGCGCGGCCCCACAAGACAAAAGGAAACGCTGATTTATTCCGTTTGGCGACGTTGCTTCACTTTTTTTGAAACAGTCGAGGACGGAAGAGTCCACTCCTGCTTCAAAAAAAGATCGCGCCTTGCCAAACGAAACAACTGCGCGTTTCCAAGAGGCTCTTTAATCAGTGTTTTCAGAATACTCCGGACTACCGCCGGAGCCGACTGACGGACGCGGGCCGACTGCCCCGCCGCAGTGACAAACTGCACCAGAAGAACCTGTATACGTAAAGGATGCGAAAGCACTATGCGCGCCATTGAAACCCTGCGCACGGCCCTGGCGGCCATTATTGAAGAAGAGGGCCTTGCCTGGCCCGCCAAAACGGTCATCGAGCCGCCCCGCGATCCCCGCCACGGCGATCTTTCCGTCAACTCGGCCATGCTGCTGGCAAAAGAAGCCAAAACCAATCCCCGCGAGCTTGGGCAAAAATTTGCCCAAAAGCTTCAGGAGCGCTGCCCGGACGTGGAGAAGGTCGAAGTCGCCGGGCCGGGCTTTTGCAACGTGACCTTCAGCCAGTCCTTCTGGCGTGAAACCGTCGCCGACATCGAAAGCGCGGGCCAGAGCTACGGCGAAAGCAAGGAACCCGGCCGCAGGGTGCTTCTGGAATATGTTTCGGCCAACCCCACAGGCCCGCTGCATGTGGGCCACGGGCGCGGGGCCGCCGTGGGCGACAGCCTGGCCCGCCTGCTGCGCAAGGCCGGGCACCACGTGCATACGGAATACTACATCAATGACGCCGGTCGCCAGATGCGCCTGCTGGGCCTTTCTGTATGGCTGCGCGTGCTGGAACTGGCCGGGCGCAAGGTGGAATGGCCCGAAGACTATTACAAGGGCGACTATATCATTGATATCGCCCGCGAAATGCTTGAAGCCAACCCCGCCCTGCCCGACATGCCCGCAGCCGAAGGCGAGGACGTGTGCTACGACAAGGCCATGAACGACATCCTCAACGGCATCAAGGACGACCTGCGTGATTTTCGCGTGGAGCATCTGCGCTGGTTTTCTGAAAAAACCCTTGTGGAAGACGGCGCGGTGGACGCGGCCTTTGCGGCGCTGGGCAAATCGGGCTATACCTACGACAAGGACAATGCCTTCTGGTTTGCCACCGAGCAGCTCGGCGACGACAAGGATCGCGTGCTCAGAAAGTCCGACGGCACGCTGACCTATTTTGCCTCCGACATTGCCTATCACCATGACAAGTTCGAGCGCGGCTTTGACTGGCTTATCGACATCTGGGGCGCTGACCACCATGGCTACATCCCCCGCATGCGCGCGGCCATCACGGCCATGGGCAAGGATCAGAGCAGTTTTGACGTGGTGCTCATCCAGCTTGTGAACCTGCTGCGCGAGGGCCAGCCCGTGAGCATGTCCACCAGGGCGGGAACCTTTGAAACCCTGTCCGACGTTATCAAGGAAGTGGGCGCGGACGCGGCGCGCTTCATGTTTTTATCGCGCAAGAGCGACAGCCCGCTGGACTTTGACCTGGAGCTTGCCAAACAGCGCAGTATGGACAACCCTGTCTACTACGTGCAGTACGCCTATGCGCGCATCTGCGCTGTGCTGCGCCGGGCCGCCGAACGCGGCTTCGAGCTGCCTGAAAAAACGGACGCCGCCCTGCTGGCTCCGCTGGATACGCCCGAAGACATGGCCCTGCTGCGCAAGGTCGCCGGGTTTGAAGACATGCTGCAGTCCGCCGCGCAGTGCCTGGGCGTGCACCATGTGAGCCATTACCTGACGGAACTGGCCGGGCTTCTGCACAGCTATTACGCCAAACATCAGGTGCTGCTGGCCGACGATGCCCCGCGCACCCTGGCCCGCCTGGCCCTGCTGCGGGCCGTGGGACAGGTCGTGCGCAACGGCCTGGACGTGCTCGGCGTCAGCGCGCCGGAAAGCATGTAGTATAGCAGGATTTGTTTGTGACGCCGGGCGGGCGCGGTTCAGCCTGCCCGCCCGGCGCATACGCCAGTAGAGCAGATTAACTTTGAGAATATACATTCTCAAAGTTTAAGACACGCTCACTACGGCGTTTAACCGCGCAGATAAACTGCGCTTACGCCTTCGCGGCGGACGCCTGCTCACGCAGTCGCCAGAGCAATTTCAGGCAACAGCCGTCAGGCGACGAAGAAGCCTTACGGATGGCGACAGCATTGCTGGTGAAATTGCTCCAAGAACACACACAAGGATCAGGAATGCCCCCACCGCTACGCAAGCCCAGACAAAAAACTGCCGCAAGCCCCGCCGCAAGCGATAAAAAACGGCTTGTCCTACGTCTGTCGGCCCCCATGGCTACCCTGCTGGGACTTATACTCATGGCCGCCGTGGGCTGGTCTTTCTTTATGGGCTTTATGGTGGGCCGGGGGCAAAACCCGGAGCAGCGCGTCGAGCAGATGACCGGCCTGCAGCTGGACAAACAGGCCCCGCAGGCGGCGCAAGGCGGCGTGGATGCCCCGAATACGCCGGTAGCGGCGTCTGCCGGGGCTGGCCCCGACGCCGCAGCCCCCAAAGGGCAGGAAGCGCCCGCCCCCGACGGCACTGCGGCTGGCCCGCAGGCGGCGGCTCCGGCTGCTCCCGCCGCTCCTGCAGCCGCCGAGGCTGCCAGCCCGGCCAACCCCTCGGCCTATCCCTTTGATCGCCCCAGCGCCAACAGCCTTGCCGCCTGGCATGGCGGCAAATCACCTCAGGGAGGAGCGCAGGCTGGCGCGCAACCGGGTGCGCAGGCAGCAAAAACTCCCGCGACGCAGGCCCAGGCATCGGCTCAGGCCCAGAAGCCTGCGGCCCCGCAAGCGCCGCAGTTCGACTTTGTTTTTCAGGTGGCGGCTTTCAAGAGCGCCGATGACGCCGACAAGCTGCGCAAAAAGCTTGAAGAGCGCGGCATCCGCACACGCCTTGAGAAAAGCGGCAAGGTTCAACTGGTCATGGTCAACCTGCGCGGCTCAGATCTTGACGCAAGCAATCTGCGTGAAGAGCTTGGCCGCATGAAGCTCGGCGCGCCCATACAGAAGTCCAAAAAAGCCGTACCCGGCAAAAGCCGCAGCACGGGCCGCTAGAGCTTGTAAGAAGGAGTTTACATGACACAAGCCCATACCTTCACAGGCTTTTTACGCCTTATTGGCCGCCCCTGCCTGCGCGGCATGGACGCTTTGGGCGGCACGGCCATCTTCATGTTTGATGGGATCGCCCAGATATTCACCAGCAGAAAGATCTTTCGGCGCACCCTGCAGCAGTTGTATATCATCGGCTCCAAGTCCTTTTTTCTCATCATGCTCATCGGCGTTTTTTGTGGCATGGTGCTGGGATTGCAAGGCTATTACAGCCTGGTGCAGTTCGGCTCCGTGGGCATGCTCGGCTCCGCCGTGTCGCTGACGCTCATCCGCGAACTTGGCCCGGTGCTTACGGCCATCATGCTCACTGGCCGCGCAGGATCTTCAATGACGGCGGAAATAGGCGTCATGCGCATCACCGACCAGATCGACGCTCTGGACGTGATGGACATCAACTCCATGGGCTACCTTGTCAGCCCGCGCATTGTGGCCTCGCTCATCAGCTTTCCCCTGCTGACGGCGGTTTTTGACGTCATCGGCATCATTGGCGGCTATCTCACGGGCGTGCTCATGCTCGGCATCAACCAGGGCGCGTACTTTTACCGCATCGCCAGTTCCGTAACCATGACGGACGTGTCCGGCGGCTTCATCAAGGCCATTGTATTCGGCCTGCTGGTCTCCACCATCTGCTGCCGCCAGGGCTACTACACCAACATGCGCCGCGACAGCGTGGGCCCCGAAGCCGTGGGCAACGCCACGACCTCGGCCGTGGTCATATCCTGCGTGCTGATTCTGGCGGCAGACTACGTCATCACCTCGTTTCTGCTGTAATATGCCGACGTGCAATACCAAAGGAACCGTCACGGTTCTGGGCATCGACCCCGGTTCGCAACGAACGGGCTGGGGCGTGGTGCGCGAGACGTCAGGCGTCTTGCAACTGGTGGACTGCGGCGTGGTGCGCACCGCCTCGGCGGGCAAGGAATTTTCTGACCGTTTGGCGCGCATCTATCATGAGCTTTCAGCCATCGTGGCCCGCCTCACGCCCGATGAAGCCGCCATTGAACAGGTTTTTACCGCCAAGAACGCAGCCAGCGCCCTCAAGCTGGGGCAGGCCAGGGGCGTGGCCGTGGCCGCCTGCGCCGCCCACGGTCTTGTCATTCGCGACTATGAACCGACCCTGGTGAAAAAATCCCTGGTGGGTACGGGCCGCGCCGAAAAGGAACAGGTGTCCTTTATGGTGCAGCGCCTGCTCAACGTCAAAAACGCCGACTGGGCGCTGGACACCTCGGACGCTCTGGCCGTGGCCATCTGCCATTTGACCATGCGGCGGTTTGCCGCCCTAGCGGGGAAGTAGAGGCTTCTTCGATTTGGGCTGCCTGCGCGGCGGCGGTATGCGCGACTGGGCATGGGTATGCGTGGTGGGTGCTCTGAAGAAATAAAGCAGGGCCTGTCCTTTGAGAGGTGGCTTATGTGCCCTGCGGGCACGGGGGCTTTTCTTTATTTTAGTTTGGGCCGCCTCCGGCGGGGGGGCGTGGGTATGCGCGACGGGCGCTCTGAAGAAATAAAGCAGGGCTTGTCCTTTGAGAGGCGGCTTCTGTGCCCTGCGGACACGGAGGCCTTTTTTTATTTGTTGTTTGGGCCGCCTCCGGCGGGGGCAAGGCGGGGCCGGTTATGGGGCTGCGCCCCCTTCTCGGCCCCCCTTGCATCCCCCCCGAAGCACCCCGCTTGGGCTTTCCCATTCTCGTCATTTCACGAGGGCTGCGCGGCCCCTGCTGCGGGAGCTTCCTCGCTGCGCTCGGCGATCTCCCTCCGCGCCGCGCAATGCCAGCGTGCGCCTTCGCCTTGAATGAAGGGGCGGCGTCATAAAGAACCGAAGCCGACACGTCGGCGATCTCCCTGCGCGCCGCGCAATGCCAGCGTACGATCTCACCCTGAATACGGGTCGAGACATCTCGTTGGCAGTGGGGAGTCTCTGGGATGGCGTCAGGCTGCTGAAAAAAGACACGTTGCGACGTAGGGTTTTGGTCTTCGATGTGGCTCTTTTCTGTTGCGTCCAAAAAAGTCGCCCAGTTTAGCATGGTTTGCCCCAAGTTTTTGTCACGCAAGCAAGACACTCAAGCCAGTGCAATTGCTCGGCCAATGCCCAGGCAGATGCCGGGTGCGGCGTCATAAAGAACCGAAGTCGACACGTCGGCCAGGTTCGTGCGTATGCGCTCTTCTCCAACGGAGATTGGTAATTTCTGCCCCCCCCCACAGCCAACCAGACGCCCCCGATTTCCCATTCAGCGCGAAAGCGCACGTTGGCATTGCGCGGCGCGGAGGGAGATCACCGAGCGAAGCGAGGAAGCTCCCGGAGCAAAAGCCGCGCAGCCCTCGGAGAATGGTGGAATATGGAAAGCCCTAAAGGGCTAACCCGTGGGAGTGGAGAGGTGCGACAAGCCCAGCGGGGTCGTCCGGGGGGAGTGCAGAGGGGGCCTCGGAGGGGCGGCAGCCCCTAACAGGCCCCCATCTGCCCCCGCCGGAGGCGGCCCAAACTAAAATAAAGAAAAGTTCCCGTGCCCGCAGGGCACAGAAGCCACCTCTCAAAGGACAAGCCCACACCCCAAATTCTCTGCCAACGAGCCCGCTCTTAACAACCAAGCGCCACTCCTGAGACTTCCTGCAGCCAACCAGACGCCCCCGATTTCCCATTCAGCGCGAAAGCGCACGCTGGCATTACGCGGCGCGGAGGGAGATCACAGAGCGAAGCGAGGAAGCTCCCGGAGCAAAAGCCGCGCAACCCTCGCGGAATGGTGGAATATGGAAAGCCCTAAAGGGCTAACCCGTGGGAGTGGAGAGGTGCGACAAGCCCAGCGGGGTCGTCCGGGGGGAGTGCAGAGGGGGCCTCGGAGGGGCAGCAGCCCCTAACAGGCCCCCATCTGCCCCCGCCGGAGGCGGCCCAAACTAAAATAAAGAAAAGCTCCCGTGCCCGCAGGGCACAGAAGCCACCTCTCAAAGGACAAGCCCTGCTTTGTTTTGCTTTGAGCAGTCGACCACAAAGAGCACTTACTCGCTCCGCAACCGCGCAAAATCAAAGATAAAAAGCCACCGTGCCCGCAGGCACAAAAAAAGGGCCTTGCGGCCCTTTTCCTGCGCCAAAGCGCAAACCATCACTGCGCAGCAGCACTACTCTACAATCACGGCCTTCTTGATGATGACATTTTCCATAGGCACGTCGTCATAATAGCCCTTTTTGCCAGTGGTGACAGCGGCGATCTTGTCCACCACTTCCTGACCCTTGATCACCTTGCCAAAGACCGCATAGCCCCAACCCTGGGGCGTCTGGCTCTTGAAGTCCAGAAAGTCATTGTCCTTGGTATTGATGAAGAACTGGGCGGTGGCCGAATGCGGCTCGCCGGTGCGGGCCATGGCAATGGTGTACTTTTTATTTTTGAGGCCGTTGTCCGCTTCGTTGCGGATGGCGGCGCGGGTTTCTTTCTGCTTCAGGTCAGGCGTGAACCCGCCGCCCTGAATCATAAAACTCTTGATGACACGGTGAAAAACAGTGCCGTCGTAAAAACCAGATTTGACGTACTGCACAAAGTTGGCGGTGCTGATGGGGGCTTTACGGGCGTCCAGGCGCACGATGATGTCGCCATAGTTGGTCTCAAGCTTCACAGCCGGATCGGGAGTGGCGGCATGAGCGGAAGAAAACCCGAGCCCCACGGCCATGAGCGGGGCCGCCATCAGACAGAGAGACAGGGCAAGGGCGCGAAACATGACGCCGGAACGGAAAAATTTCATATGTAACTCCTTACATTGCTGCGGTATGATGAAGGCCGGACGTCCGCCCGGCCGCTTTGCCACGCTACCACGGCAGCCCACGGCCATCAAGTTACTGTCAGATAACGGCTGTACGCCGTTTTGGCGACATATTGGCCGCACAAGCGCAGAGTAACTTTGAGAATGTACATTCTCAAAGTTTAAGGCACGCTCGCTACGGCGTTTAACCGTGCAGATAAACTGCGCTTACGCCTTCGCGGCGGGCGTCTGATCACGCACCCGCCAGAGCAATTTCAAAGTTAAATTGCTCAAATGTCACACGCCGTCTCGTGCGGCATCCTGCGCCCACATGCGGCCTTTGCGCGTGGCCGCATCCGGCGTTGGCGGCGTTTTGCGCGGGGCGGGACTTGCTAAACCTGGCTTGTGTCATATAGTATAGGCAAGAAGACAGGAGATACGGCTTGTCCGGCATGCGTAAGGAAATCATCCTCGCGGCAGCGCCGTGCGTCAGCCCGTGGAGGAATGCCGGGCCGGTCAGGCTTCAACAGTTTTTCGGAGGATATAATGTCGAATACTCGCAGTGTTGCGCAAAGCGGCGTCAGTAGCGTTGCTTCCATTTACATGCGTCAGGTTTACCAGTGGATGACCGTGGGCCTTGGCGTCACGACTCTTATGGCCTGGTTTGTCGCAAGCACGCCCGCCGTGCAGCAGGTTATTTTCGGCAACTCGCTGATCATGATCGCCCTTATCGTGGCCCAGTTCGGCCTGGTCATCGCCCTTTCTGCCGCCGTGCACAAAATGTCCGGCAGTACGGCCACAGGCCTGTTTCTGCTGTATTCGGCGCTGACAGGGGCCACGCTGTCGTCCATTTTTGTAATCTATCCCATCGCGTCCATCACCAACGCCTTTCTGGTCACCACGGGCACCTTCCTGGCCATGACCGTCTACGGCACAGTGACCAAGCGCGATCTGACCGCCATGGGCAGCTTCCTGTTCATGGGCCTCATCGGCATTGTCATCGCCATGGTCGTCAATATCTTCCTGAAGAGCGCCATGATGGACTTTGTGGTGAGCTGCCTTGGCGTACTTATTTTTACGGGCCTCACCGCCTATGACACGCAAAAGCTGCGCCGGTTCGGTGAAAGCGCCCCTCTGGACGATGCGACGGCAGTACGCCGTGGCGCCATCCTGGGCGCGCTGACCCTGTATCTGGACTTTATCAATCTTTTCCTCATGCTGCTGCGCCTTTTCGGCGGCAACCGCAACTGATAGCCGCGCCTTGGGCACAGCCTGAGAGCAAGCACGTAGTGGGGGGCAAAAGGTCTGGCCTTTTGCCCCTTTTTCGTGCCTTGCAGAGTGAATGAACTTTATGAAAAAACAAAAAAATATTCGCGGCGGCACTGGTGCTTCCGCGACCGCTGGCAGCGTTCCTTCTCATGAAGAACTGCTGCAAACGCTTGCCGCCCAGAACCGCCCCATGCGCCTGGACGGCCTTTTACGCATTCTGGGGCTTGCCCGCCGCGACAGAAAAGAACTGGAAGCCGCGCTGGAAGACCTTGAACAGCAGGGCCGTGCGCTACGACTGCGCGGGGGCCTGTGGATACGGCCCGAAAGCCTGAAAACCATTACCGGGCGCTTCAGCGCCCTGCGCGAGGGCGCGGGCTTTGTGACGCCCATGCGCCCTGCCGATGCTGACGACCTGGGCGGTGCGCGCTGGGAGTTTGCCGGGGACAAGGACATTTACATCCCCGCTGCCCAGAACGGCGGCGCATGGCACAAGGATATGGTACGCGTGGCCCTTGCGCCCGGCGCGCCGCGCGGGCCTTCGGCTGAAGGGCGCGTCCTTGAAGTGCTTGAACGCGGCCTCAAGGAAGTGCCCGCGCACGTGGTCAGTCGCCACGGCAAAACCATCTTCTGCCGCCCGGCGGACAGCCGCCTGCCCGCCGACTTCAATGTGGAACTGCCCGAAGGCACGCCAGCCCCGGCTCAGGGAACCCTTGTGCTGCTGGAACCCGTCAAGTCACTGGCCTCTGATCTCTGGAGCGCCCGCCTTTTGGGCGACTACGGACGCGAGGACGACGTGGCCGTGCAGGAAGAGCTGGTCAAGCTCAACCACGAAGTGCCCCGCGACTTTCCCGCCGGAGTTCTGGCCGAGGCCCAGGCCTTGCCCGGAGAGCCGGAAGAAGCCGACTTCAAGGGCCGACAGGACGTGCGCCACCTCGCGCTGGTGACCATTGACGGCGCTGACGCCAGGGACTTTGACGACGCCATCCACGTGGAGGAGCAGCCCGCAGGCAAGGGCTGGATTCTGCGCGTGGCCATTGCCGACGTGAGCCATTATGTGCGCCCGCGCGGGCGCGGCTGCCCCGGCGCGCTTGACGCCGAAGCCCTTTCGCGCGGCAATTCCTGGTATTTTCCCCGTTCCGTGGAACCCATGCTGCCCGAGATTCTGTCCAACGGCCTGTGCAGCCTGCGCCCCAACGTGAACAGGCTGGCCATGCTGGCAGAAATTCCCTTTACCGCCAAGGGCCAGCCGGGCAAGCCGCGTTTTTCGCAGGCTGTCATGCGCTCGGCAGCGCGCCTGACCTACGATCAGGTCAAGGCCTGCCTGCTGGACAAGGATGCCGCCGCCCTTGCCGACCTCAAGGCGCAGGAGCGCGGCGAAGAAGTGCTGGCCATGCTGGACAAGGCCTTTGCGCTTTATGCCGTACTGCGCGACGTGCGCCGTGAGCGCGGCACGCTGGACTTTGACCTGCCCGAAGCGGAATGCCGCCTGGACGACCTTGGCCGCGTGGCCTGGCTTGGCCACCGCCTGCGGCACGACGCCCACCGCCTTATCGAAGAATTCATGATCGCGGCCAACGAGGCCGTGGCCCGTCACCTGCGCGACGCGGACATTCCCTTTCTCTACCGCATACACCCCGAACCTGACCCCGAAAGGCTTGAAAGCCTTTTTGACACGCTGGAGGCCACGGGTTTTGAAAACCTGCCGCCCCGGCCCACGGCGGCCTCCATGCAGGGCGTACTGGCCGCAGTTCAAGGCACGCCGCAGGAATTCCTGGTCAACCGCCTCTGCCTGCGGGCCATGCCCCAGGCGCGCTACATGCCCGTTAACGAAGGGCACTTCGGGCTGGCATCCGTGGCGTATTGCCACTTTACCTCGCCCATCCGCCGCTATGCCGACCTGCTCACCCACAGGGCGCTCAAAACGTCGCTGGGGCTGGACGCCGGGCCTGTGCCTGCCGGGCAGAAGCTTTTGCGCATAGCAGACCAGCTGAACAGGCGCGAGCGGGCGGCCATGGCCTGCGAACGCGAGATGGACCGCCGCCTGGGCTGCCTTGCCCTGTTGCCCCGCGTGGGCGAGCATTTCAGCGGCATTGTGGCGGGCGTGACGGACTTTGGCGTTTTTGTGGAACTGACCGAAATGCCTGTGGAAGGCATGATCCGCGTGGAAGACCTGGGCGACGACTGGTACGACTTTGACGCCCGCACCATGAGCCTTGTGGGCCAGCATTCCGGTATCATCTGGCACATGGGCCAGAAGCTGGACGTGGCCTTGAGCGAAGTGAACCTGGGCCGCCTTGAAATCCGCCTTATGCCGCTGGAACTGCCCAAGGGCATGGGCAGCCGGGGCGCGCGAAACGCACGTGGTAAAGGCGCGCGCGGTAAGGGCGCGGGGGCGGGCCGTGCTGCCGGGGGCCGCAAGGGTTCATCCTCCGGCTGGAAGCTGGTTTCGCCCGGCGACGGCGATGGCCCCGGCAAAAAAGGAACGTCGGGCAAGCCCGCCAGAAAAGGCAAAAAGAACGGCGCGGGTAAACCCGCCCAGCCCGGCAGACCGTCGGCCCGTAAAGGCAACGGCCAAGGCGGCCAAGGCGGCAAAGGCGGTAAAAATGGTACAACCGCGCCCGCAAAATCCGGCAGGCCCGGCAAGAAATCAGCAGGAAAACGCGGCTGATGGGCCTTCTGTCCGCCAGACAGCGCATGGGTGCGGCGGCCCTTATTCTGGCCGCCAGCACCATCATTTCACGCCTCATGGGCCTTGTGCGCGACAAGGTCATCTCGTGGCAGTTCGGAGCCGGAGGCGAGGCGGACATGTACTTTGCCGCCTTTGTGGTGCCGGACATCATCAATTACATGCTGGCTGGCGGCTTTATGTCCATCACCATCATCCCCCTGCTGTCGCGCCGCTTTCAGGAGGATGAGGACGACGCCTGGAAGTTTTTTTCCTGCGTGTTCTGCTGGATGGGTACGGCCTCCCTGGCTCTTACCATTGCGGGCATGCTGGCCGCCGAACCCCTGGCCCGCCTGATAGCCCCCGGCTTTACGCCGGAGCAGTGGCTGCGGCTGGCCTTTTTCATGCGCATCGTGCTGCCCGCGCAGATTTTCTTTCTCTGCGGGGCCTGCATAACGGCCCTGCTTTTTATGCGGCGGCAGTTCCGCGTGCCAGCGCTGGCTCCCATCATCTACAACGGCGGCATCATCCTTGGCGGCCTGACCCTGCCCTGGCTGGCCGGGCTGCCTCTGGTGCAGAACGCGCTGCCCGCCTCCATACTCAAACACCTTGAGGGCATGACGGGCTACTGCGTGGGCGTGACCTTCGGGGCCGCCATCGGCACCTTCATTCTGCCCCTCATGGTCGCCCTGCAGGACGGCATGCGCCTGCGGGCCGTGTGGCGGCATCCCCTCATGGGCAAATTTCTTGTCACCGCCCTGCCCCTCATGCTGGGGCAGACCATCATGATGCTGGACGAGCAGTTTTTGCGCGTTTTCGGCTCGCTGGTGGGCGACGGAGCCGTAAGCCTGCTCAACTACGCGCGGCGCATCACGCAAGTGCCTGTGGGCCTTATGGGGCAGGCCGCCGCTGTGGCGTCGTATCCCTTTCTGGTCAAGCTGCTTACCGATGGCGACAGGGAGGGCTTTGACCGTACCCTGCGCACGGCCTTGCGGGCCAGTCTGGGGCTTATCATCCCCTGCGCTCTGGCCATGACGGCCTGCGCCGGGCCTATTTTGGGCGTCATTTTTCAGGGCGGCCGCTTTGGCCCCGCCGAAACCCTTGCCGCCACCCCGCTCACGCAAATCATGCTGGCAGCCACGCCGTTCTGGATCATCTACATGGTGCTGGTACGGGCCTATTACGCCCACGGCGACACCATTACTCCTGCTGTCACCGGCACAATCATGACAGTGGTTTGCCTGCCCATTTACTATTATTGGGCTGTGCCGCACGGGGCATGGGCCATTGCCGCCCTTTCCGGCCTGAGCGTGAGCCTTTACGTGCTGTGGCTCATGGCGCTGTGGGCCAGGCGGCAGGGACAGGGCGCTTTTGCCGGCCTGTGCGGTCTTGCGTTACGCGCCATAGGCTGCTCTCTGCCCGGCACTGCCGCCGCGTGGTGGCTGAGCGCCTATACCCTCAACCGCGCGGCTGATCTTGGCCTGCATGCCCTGTGGGCGGCCCTGCTGGCTCTTGCCCTGGGCGGCTGCGCCTTTTTGCTGCTTTTTTTGCCCTTGTGCCTGTGGCTGGCCCCATCCATTATGGAACCGGTATTGCGAAAATTACGGCGAACATAAGTCTGCTCAAAAGGGTGCGCGCATGATCGTTGAACGCATTGAGCATGTGGTAAATGCCACGACCAGGTTCGTAGTAGACTTCTGGGTGCGGCACTGGCCGTTATTGCTGCTCATCCTGTGTGCTGTTCTGGATTTCCTGGGCGAGGATGACATCATAAGCAGGCTTGTTTTCGCCGCGAGTTTTGTGGGTACAGTTGCTTGCCTAAAGGCGTTTCACCTTGAACGCTGCTTCTGGATATACGGACTGGCGTTTATGGGCCTTCCCTTTGTAGCCTTTGATCCAGTCAATATGCACGAAATACAGAAATCTCTGCATCTGGAAGCGTTAGACTACAATATTATATGGCGACTTACAGAAGCAGTGCAATGGACGGGAGTCATTATAGCACTGTCAGTCGGGCTTTATTTTTTGTGCTTTCGGCATAGGATCAGCCCCACAGCCCTTATTAAAATACCTCTGACCGTCTTTTGCATGTACGTATTCTTACAACCGGTTTTCATGCTTACATGGTTTATCCTGATAATGCAGGCATATGGCATTCTCGGCATACCCGAGTGAAAAATATCATTCGTGTCAGTAATTGACTCCAGCCTTTTGGGAATCATCTACAATACGAACCCACGATGAGACATACTTGCTCAAAAGGGTGCGCGCATGATCGTTGAACGTATTGAGTATGTGGTAAATACCACGACCAGGTTCGTAGTAGATTTATGGGTGCGGCAGTGGCCGTTATTGCTGCTTACATTATGGGCTATGCAGGATGTACGATTATCGTTTGAACTCACCGACACGGCTGATGTTGTCACCAATACTGCCATTGCTATCACGAGTTTTGCGGGTACGGTTGCTTGTCTGAAAATATTTCGGTTCGAGCGTAGCTTCTGGATGTATGTGCAGGTTTTTATAGGTGTTGGCGTTACTTTCTTCTTCACTAATGTTGAACTAACGCAACTGACGAGCGCCTTGCAACAGGACGCCTTTGACGAAATTTGGGTATACAGAATAGTAGAAGCCGCACTGTGGACAGGGATAGTTGCATTGCTGTCAGCAGGGCTGTATTTTTTACGCTTTCGCCGTAGGGCCTGCCCTTCAATTCTTATTAAAATACCCCTGACCACTTTTGTCATGTGCCTGTTCTTACAGCCAATTTCCATGTTTATATGGTTTGATCTCGTGATGCTTGCATGTGGCATTATGGGTAAACCCTTGTGAGAAACATCCACAGCATTGCGGTACGCCTTTGAAATCCAGATTGCCCTGCGCCCCCCGACACTTCACTCAATATCCCCGCGTACAAAGTAAAAACCCCCGTCAGGGGGTTTTTACTTTGCGCCTTGGCTGAAGCCACGCACGTTGCGGCATTTTCGTTTACATGATGGCTGTTTCGCGCAGCCCTAACATACTAGACCCACAATAAGAGTTTTGGGGGGAGGGGGCGTGGGGGAGGAGACCCTTTTGCAAAAGGGTCCCTCCCCCACAAGACATTTCAAAGGAAACGCTGATTTATACCGTTTGGCGGCGTTGCTTCATTCTCTGCGTCCTGCCTGGGCCTACGCCTTCTTGCTCAAAACCTGTAATCTGCCCGCCACGGCCCCGCCGTAGCGTACGCGCCACCACCAGCGGCGCGTGCGCAAGCGGGCGCGGTCAAGGCACAGGTACACCACGGGCGTGGTGTAGAGCGTCAGAATCTGGCTCACCAGAAGGCCGCCCACGATGGTCACGCCGAGGGGCTGGCGGATCTCGGCCCCGTCGCCCTGGCCCAATACCAAAGGCACCGCGCCAAGGATGGCGGCTGCGGTGGTCATCATGATGGGCCGAAAGCGCAGCAGACATGCCTCATAGATGGCTTTATCCGGGGGCAGATGACGGCTGCGCGAAGCCTCAAGGGCAAAGTCGATCATCATGATGGCGTTCTTTTTGACGATGCCGCACAGCAGCAGCACGCCGATAAGGGCAATGACGCTGAACTCCATCTTGAAGAGCATGAGTGCCAGCAAGGCTCCGCCCCCGGCTGAAGGCAGCGTGGACAGAATGGTCAAGGGATGGATGAGGCTTTCGTACAGCATGCCCAGAACAATATACAGCGCGGCCAGGGCCGCCAGGATAAGGATGACCTGATTGCCCGCCGTGTCGCTGAACATCTTGGCGGTACCCTGAAAGCTGCCCACAATGGTGGAGGGCATGCCGATCTTGACCCGCGCCTCATCGATGGCTGTCTGCGCCTGCGAAAGCGCCGAGCCCGGCGCAAGGTTGAAGGAAAGGGTCACGGCGGCGAACTGCCCCTGATGCGAGACGGAGAGCGGCGCAAAGGACGGAACCACATGGGCGACGCTCAGCAGGGGAACCAGCCCCTCTTTGCCCGGCAGGTAGACCTTTTCAAGGGCGTCTTCGCTTTGCAGCCAGTCCGGCCCGTATTCCAGCACCACGCGGTACTGGTTCTTGTCGCGATAAATGGTGGAAACCTGGCTCTGCCCAAAGGCAGTACCCAGGGCCGAGTCCACGTCCTTCATGGTCAGCCCGTGCCGCGCCAGGACGTCGCGGTTGACCGTGACCGTCGTTTGCAGGCCGCGCTCTTCAATATCGCTGTCCACATCCTTGAATATCGGCAATGACGCAAGCTCCCGCTGCATGCGTCGGCCCCAGGTGCGCAGATCGTCCAGATTGTCAGCCTGAAGGGTGTACTGGTACTGCGAACGCGAGCCGCGCCCGCCCATCATGATATCCTGCGACGGCTGCAAAAAAATCTGCAAGCCGGGTTCGCCGGAAAGCTTGCCGCGCAGCCTGCCTATGACGGCCTGCGCGTTCACCTTGCGTACAGCCAGAGGCTTGAGGGCGATAAAGACGCCCCCCCCACGCCCACCGGAAATATGGGCAGAAACCTGCTGCACCGCAGGGTCAGCACGTATGACTTCCACAAGTTTGGCCAGCTTGACCTGCATGGCCTGAAAGGACGCGCTCTGGTCAGCGCGGATGCCGCCCATGATGACGCCCGTGTCCTGCTCGGGAAAAAAGCCCTTGGGCACGGTGATATACATCCATACATTGGCCGCCACCACGAGCAGCAGCACAAACATGGTCAGGCGCGGATGCCGCAGCACCACTGGCAGGCTTTTGGCGTAGCCCGCCTGCATGCCCGAAAGCACCCGGCCCCACGCGTCGCCCAGCCTGGCGAAGAATCTGCGCACAAGGCCGCAGAGGCCGCCAGCGCACAAGCGCTGCGCCTGTGCGGCGGCCCTGGCGTCGTGCGCGCTCTGGTTCATGGGCCGCAAAAGCATGGCGCACATCATGGGCGTGGTGGTGAGTGAAACCACCATTGAAACGAGCACCGCCGTGGTCAGCACCACGGAAAATTCGCGGAACAGCCGCCCCACCACGCCGCCCATAAACAGAATGGGCGCGAACACAGCCACCAGGGAAAGTGAAATGGACACAACGGTAAAGCCCACTTCGCGTGCGCCGCGCAGGGCGGCCCGCAGGGGACTTTCGCCCAGTTCCAGACGGCGGACGATGTTTTCAAGCACCACAATGGCGTCGTCCACCACAAAACCCGTGGAGACGGTGAGCGCCATGAGCGAGAGGTTGTCCAGGCTGTAGCCGCAGAGGTACATGACCCCAAAGGTGGCAATGAGCGACACTGGCGCGGCCACAGCCGGAATGCTTGTAGCGCGCCCGTTGCGCAGAAAAAGAAAGGTCACCAGCACCACAAGGGCCATGGCCAGCACCAGGCTTTTTTCCACCTCATGCAGTGATGCGCGGATAGTCAGCGAGCGATCCATGCGCAGATCAAGATCAGCGCTTTCCGGCAGCCAGGAGCGCAACTGGGGCAGCATTTCTTTCACTCTGTCCACAGTCTCGATGATATTGGCTCCGGGTGAGCGAAACACAATGAGCAGCACGGCGGGCTTGCCGTTGGAAACAGCCATGGCGCGCACGTCCTGCGCGCTGTCCACCACCTCGGCCACGTCGGCGAGGCGTATGACCTTGCCGTTGCTGCGGCCCACGATGAGGGGCTTGTAGTCTTCCGCCTTGTGCAACTGGTCGTTGGCGCCCACCAGCCAGTAGTTGGTGTCGCTTTCAATCTGCCCCTTGGGCAGATAGGCATTGGCTGCGGCAAGGGCCTTGCGCACGTCCGCCATGCTCAGGCCCAGCCTGTTGAGGGCGTCGGGTATGACCTCCACGCGCACTGCGGGCAGTGCGCCGCCGCCCACAATGACCTCACCCACGCCAGCAAGCTGGGATATTTTTTGCGCCAGCACCGTGGAGGCCGCATCGTACAGTTGCGAGCGGGTCAGCACGTCAGAGGTGATGGACAGGATCATGATGGGCGCGCCAGCCGGGTTCACCTTGCGATAGGCGGGGTTGGACGGCATGGTCGGCAGGGTGGAACGCGCAGCATTGATGGCCGACTGCACGTCGCGGGCCGCGCCGTCGATATTGCGGTTGAGGTCAAACTGCAAGATGACCTGGGTGGCTCCAAGGCTGCTGCTTGAGGTCATTTCCGTCACGCCGGCTATACGCCCCAAGGCCCGTTCCAGCGGCGTGGCCACCGTGGCGGCCATGGTTTCCGCCCCTGCGCCGGGCAGGTTCGCCCGCACCATAACCACGGGAAAATCCGTATCCGGCAGCGGGGCCACGGGCAAAAGCCCAAAGGCCACCATACCCGCCAGGGTGATGGCTATGGTCAGAAGGGCTGTTGCCACGGGCCGCCGGATAAAGGGCGCGGAAATATTCAGGGGCAGCACCAGAGGGCCGAGGCGATGGCCGGGCTCCGGTTTTCTGCGCACAGGGGGGGTATCCGGTTTGCCGCCTGTTCCGGCTTCCGGGGGGCGGTTCATGACCTGCCCTCCTGGGGCCGCGCGGGCGCGTTCATGCCGGAAGTTTGGCCTGAGGCCTGGCCTGAGATTTGGCCTGAGGTTTGGCCAGAAGCTGCGGCACCGGCTGCGGCATCGGAAGGCACATCAGGGTCAGTTTCACCCTTGCCGCGCACTCGGCGGCTCAGGCGGTCGAACCACAGATAGATGACCGGCGTGGTAAAGAGCGTCAGCACCTGACTGACAATAAGGCCGCCCACCATGGTCACGCCCAGGGGACGCCGCAGTTCGGCGCCCATGCCCCAGCCTACCATGAGGGGCAGCGCGCCCAGCAGGGCCGCCATGGTCGTCATGAGAATGGGCCGCAGGCGCAGCAGGCAGGCCTGCCGTATGGCGGCCAGCGGCGCTTTGCCCTCATTGCGTTCGGCGTCGAGGGCGAAGTCTATCATCATGATGGCGTTCTTTTTGACAATGCCGATGAGCAGAATGATGCCTATAATGCCCACCACGCCAAGCTCCATGCCCCCAAGCATGATAGCCAGCAAAGCCCCCACTCCGGCGGAAGGCAGGGTGGAAAGAATGGTCACGGGGTGGATATAGCTTTCGTACAGTACGCCCAGCACAATATACATGGTCACGATGGCCGCCAGAATGAGCCACACCTGATTGTTGGTGGACGACACAAAAGCCTGGGTGGCCCCCTGAAACTGGATGCGCAGTGAACTCGGCACCTGCAGGCTTTCAAAGGTGGTGGTGACCGCCTTTACAGCCGCGCCCAGTGAAGAGCTCTGGGCCACGTTGAAGGATATGGTCGCCACGGGAAACTGCCCCTGACGCGCTATGGAAAGCTGGGTGGGGCGTTCCTCCACCGTGGCTATGCTGGTGAGGGGCACGGGCTTGCCGTCGCCGCCCTTGACGTAGATATTTTCAATGTCCTGCGGCCCCTGACGGAAGCGCGGGGCCACCTCAAGCACGACCTTGTACTGATTGGTCTGGGTAAAGATGGTGGAAATAAGGCGCTGCCCGAGGGCGTCGTACAGGGCGTTGTCGATATCAGACATGCTGATGCCGAGCCTTCCGGCCGCGTCACGGTTGACATTGAGCCAGGCCATGCGGCCGGGGCTCTGATAGTCGCTGGTCACAAGCTCAAGCTGGGGCTGCTGGCGCAGGGCGTCCACCATGCGCCGCACCCATGAGTCAAGCTGCTCCTTGTCCAGAGCTTCCACCGTAAGCTGGTACTGGCTGCGGGACACGCGGTCCTCAATGGTCAAATCCTGCACGGGTTGCAGATACAGCGTCATGCCGGGCAACGTGGCGGCCTTTTGCATGATGCGCCGGGCTATGACGGGCGCGCGGGCGTCACGGTCGTCCAGTGGGCGCAGTTCTATGCTCAGGCGCGACGTGGCCATGGTCTGGTTGATGCCGTCCACCCCCACAAAAAACACCACGCTTTCCACTGCCGGGTCTTCAAGAATGACCTGGGCAAGCTCGCGCTGCCGTGTGGCCATGGCCGTGAAGGACGTGTCCTGCGGGGCCTCGGCCACGCCCTGTATGACGCCCGTGTCCTGCACGGGAAAAAATCCCTTGGGCACCAGAATGTACAGCAGTACGGTCAGCACCAGGGTGCCCACGGCCACGGCCAGGGTGAACTTTTGATGGGCCAGCACCCAGTCCAGCCTGCCCTCGTACCACTGGAGCAGACGCGTAAAAAAACGGCCTTCGCTTTTCTGGCTTGCGTGGCGTTCGGGCCGCAGCATGACGGCGCAGAGCATGGGCGTCAGCGTCAGTGATATGGCCGCTGAAATAAGAATGGTCACGGCCAGGGTAACGGCGAACTCCCTGAACAGCCTGCCCACCACGTCGCCCATGAAGAGCAGGGGAATAAGCACGGCCACCAGCGAAATGGTCAGGGATATGATGGTAAAGCCTATCTGCCCCGCGCCCGTAAGCGCGGCCTCACGCGGGCGCATGCCCTGCTCCAGATAGCGGGAAATGTTTTCAATGACCACAATGGCATCGTCCACCACAAAGCCTGTGGCGATGACAAGGGCCATGAGCGTGAGGTTGTTGAGCGAATAGCCCGCAAGGTGCATGACGCCCAGCGACCCCACCAGTGAGAGGGGCACGGCCAGCGCGGGAATGATGGTGGCCTGCGCGTTGCGCAAAAAAATCCAGATGACCCAGATAACCAGGGCCACGGCCAGCAGCAGTTCAAGCTGCACGTCGTGCACCGTGGCGCGGATGGTGGTGGTGCGGTCCGTAACCACGCGCACTTCCACATTGCCCGGCAGGGTCTGCTGCAATACGGGCAAAAGCTGCGTCACGCTGTTGGCCACGCCGATGACGTTGGCCCCCGGCTGCCGCTGCACCGAAAGCACGATGGCCGGACGAAAGCTCATGGCGTCACCGGCCACGTAGGCCGCCAGACGGGCGTTTTCGGCCCCTTCCACCACATCGGCCACATCCTGGAGGCGCAGGGGCGCGCCGTCCCTGTAACCTATGATGGCATTGGCGTATTCCTCCGCCGAGGAGAGCTGGTCGTTGGCGTCAATGGTGCTGGCGCGCTCCTGCCCGTCAAAGCTGCCCTTGGCGTCATTGACGTTGGTTTTGGCTATGGCCGTGCGCACGTCAGCCAGGGTAAGGCCAGCATTGGCCAGCGCCCTGGGATTCATCTGCACGCGCACGGCGGGGCGCTGCCCGCCCGAAAGCGTTACCAGCCCCACGCCCGGCAACTGCGAAATCTTCTGGGCCATGCGCGTATCCACCAGGTCTTCCAGCCGGGTCAGGGGCATGGCGTCGCTGGTGACGGCGAGGGTGATGACGGGCGGATCCGCCGGGTTGACCTTGTTGTATATGGGGGGCGTGGGCAGGTCGGAAGGCAGCAGGTTGCTCGCCGCGTTGATGGCGGCCTGCACCTCCTGCTCCGCCACGTCCAGAGCCATTGAAAGGTCGAATTGCAGGGTCACGACCGAAGCCCCGGCGGACGAGAGCGAACTCATCTGCACAAGGCCCGGCATGGTGCCGAACTGGCGCTCCAGCGGGGCCGTCACCACGGAGGCGATGACGTCGGGCGAAGCGCCGGGGTACAGCGTCTGCACCTGGATGGTGGGGTAGTCTATCTGCGGCAGCGCCGCCACCGGCAGATAGCGGTAGCCCAGAAGACCAGACAGCAGCAGGGCCACCATGAGCAGGGACGTGGCTATGGGCCGGAGAATGAAGATGCGCGAAAGATTCATGGCGGCATTGTCCTGTACGGCAAAAGCGGCACTGCGTTTCTACGGGGCCTGCCCGGATTCGGGCGACGGCATGCTCACCTGCCCCTGCGGAGCATTTTGGGCTGCACCGGGGTCTGCGGCGGCGGTTCCGTCCACGGACTCTGCCCTGGGCGTTTCCACTGTGGCCGCCACGCGCACGGCAATGCCGTCCCGCAGGCGGTCAAGACCGTCCACCACCACCCTTTCGCCAGGTTCCAGCCCCTTTTCGATGACCGTCAGGCCGCCGGAACTGACGCCGGGCGTCACCAGTTGCAGTTGGGCAGTATCCTGTCCACTTTCACCTGGTCCCTTTTCACCCTGCCCTTTTTCACCCTGCCCTTTTTCGCCCGGCCCCTTTGCGCCCGGCCCCTTTGCGCCTGGCCCCTTTGCGCCTGGCCCTTTTTCACCTTGGCGAACCACGTACACGTAGGCCCCGCGCGTGCCCAACTGCACGGCGGAGGCAGGCACGGTGACGGCTCCCGGCAGAATGCGCACAAGCAGGCGCGCGTTGACGAACTGGTTGGGGTAGAGAGCGCCGTCCTTGTTGGCAAAGCTGGCCTTGAGGCGCACCGTGCCGGTGGCGCTGTCTATCTGGTTGTCCAGCGAAAGAAGCTGCCCCACGGCCAGAAGTCGCTTCTGTTCCCTGTCCCAGGCCTGAACGAGCAGAGGCGGGGAACCAGGCAGGCTCTCGCTGTGGCGCAAGGCCTGCACCACCAGCGGCACCTGACTTTCCGGCAGGGTGAAAATGACGTCACAGGGACTGATTTCAGTAATGCGCACAAGACCGTTGGCGTCCGAAGCCTTGATCATGTTGCCTTCGTCCACATTGCGCAGGCCGAGCCGCCCGCTGATGGGGGCGGTAACGCGGCTATATTCCAGTTGCAGCCGGGCCGAATCCACGGCGGCCTGATCGGCCCGCACAACGCCCTCAAACTGCCGCACCAGGGCGCGCTGCGTTTCATACTGCTGCGCCGCTATGTAGTTGCCCTGGGCAAGCTTGGCGTAGCGGCCAAGGTCGTTGCGGGCGTTTTCAAGCTGGGCCCTGTCTTTGGAAAGATTGCCCAGGGCCTGATCCAGGCTGGCCTGAAAGGGACGCGGGTCTATCTCCGCCAGCAGGTCACCGGCTTTCACGCGCTGGCCCTCGGTAAAGTGCAGACGCTGCAGCTGACCGTCAACCCGGCTGGTCACAAGCACGTCGCCAGACGGCAACACCGTGCCAAGACCGTTAAGAAAATGCGGCACATTCTGGGCCAGGGACGTGGCCACGCGCACTGGCGGAGCGTCCATGTTCATGCCGGGGCGGCCGCCCCCCTTGCCCAGCAGCTTCCAGCCCGCCGCCACGGCCAGCAGAACCAGAACCACCGCCACCAGCTTGCGTCGGCCCGAAAATATACCGCCAACAGGACTGATCTGAGAACCTGACATTACACGTCTTCTCCTTGGGCTGCCGGAGGAAAAATAAGGCGAAACACCGTTATCTCTTCCGCTCCGACATAGGCGGAGGGCAGCAGTTCAAGCAACCAGCCGAGGCGTTCACAGGCGCGCTGGGCCAAAGAAAGCCCCAGCCCGTACCCTGCGCCGTCCCCGTAGCCGTTGTGGTCAGTGGATTTGCGCCGACGCACGCCGCGCGCAAAAATATCGACATCACTTGGTGTCCGGCCTTTGTTGCCCACCAGCATCCTGCCGGATTCAAGGAGCACGAAGGCGCGGTCATTTTCGGTGTACTTGCAGGCATTGTCCAGCAAATTTTTGAAAATGATTATCGCAAGTTCCCTTTGGGCACGGGCTGGCGCGTGCGCGGGTATGGACGTGGCCAGGGCGACCGTTGGGGGCGCGAAGGAACGCGGTCGGGCCGACGGGTCTGCGGACGTCTCGCGGGACGGCCATGCAGACGCCTCGCGGGACGGGTCAGGCTCGGAAAAATCGCCGTCTTGTGGCCCCGGCGCGAAAAAATCGCCGCCTCGCGGCTCAATATCTGACGAATGGCCGCCGTGCGACGCAGGCGAAGCTTCGCTGCGCAGCATCAGCTCCACCATGTGGGGCAAACAGCCTGGTGCAGAGGCATTGTCGGATACGTCAGCCACTTTTTTCGCGCGCGCCAGCCCCTCCCGCTCCATCTCGCCTATGACTTCCCGCAGCAAGGCGGCGCAGTCCAGCACCTGAAACTGTATTTCTTCAGGGCGGCGGGCCAGCAGCAGAAGCGTGCGCACCGTATCGCTCATGCGGCCTGTGGTGCGCAAAAGCCTGCTGACCACAGGGGCCAGATCTTCGCCCTGCTGCAGGCGTTCCAGGCGCAGTTCCAGCACCTCAAGCCCGCCCTGCATAACCGTGAGCGGCGTGCGCAGCTCGTGACTCACATCGCCCGTAAAATGGCTTTCACGCTGCACAAAACGCCAAAGCGCCTCCTCGCGGGCGGCAATGGCGCGGGCCAGCACGCCGACCTCGTCATCCATATCTGTCATGGGGATGTCGGCGGGCGTGGCAAGCAGGGTCATGGCCCGGTAGGCAGACAGATCGGCCCGCGTCCCGGAGTCCGGGTCGCGCGCGGCATCAGAGCCTGCGGGCATGCGGTTTGTTCCCGCAGCGGGACGCCCCTCCACCGCCAGGGTGAGCCGCCGCAGCGGATCCGTAAGACGGCGGCTCAAAACCACGGCCAGAAGCACCGCCACGGCCAGCCCCGCCAGCACGCAAAGCAGCAGAATGCCGTTGAGGCGATCCTTCAGCGCCTGAAAGCCGCCAGTGCCGCCCCGGAGCATATATTCCACACCGTCGCGGCGCTCTATGAGAACAAACTCGGCATCGCTTTCAACAAAATGCAGGCCGTCGGGCAGGTCGCGCCACTGCGGCGAGACCTGCTTGCCCACCAGAAACGTCCAGTGCATGGCCGTCGCCAGGTCTTCTCCATAATACAGCTGGTCGCGCCCGCGGTCTTCTGCCTCCCAGGCGCGCTTTTCGGCCTCGATGAGGGTTTCCATCACCGGACGTGCATGCCAGCCCACCAGATAGGTGCCCAGATAATCAAAGGAAAGATGCCCCACAATGCTCAGGGCCGTCCCCATGCCCAGGGCCAGAAAAACAAAAGCCACCAGGATACGGCGCGCAAAAACGGTGCCGCTCCGGGCTGGCGGCCTGACGCGTGAAGAAGTGGGCGGCGTAAAAGCGGGAGACATCAGCCCACATCCTTGTCAGTACAGGCGCTGGCCGGGTTGGCCGGGCCTGACGAAGCCTCACGCACTGTGGCGTTGGCCGCAGCGTCTGCCGCAGCGTTGGCCGCAGCGTTGGCCGCAGTGTCTGCCGCAGCGTCTGCCGCAACATCGGGCGCTACATCAGCCGCAACATCGGGCGCAATATCGGGCGCGCCGCCTTCGGCGGGGTCGGGACTCAGGCGGTAGCCCACGTGCGGCACCGTGTGCAGCAGGGGCAGTCCAAAAGGCTTGTCCAGCTCGCGGCGCAACTCATGAATATGGGTGCGCAGCGCGCTGCCCTCCGGCGGCTCGTCGCCCCACAGCACCTGCTCCAGATGCTGACGGCGCACAAGCCCCGGCGCCACGCGCAGCAGTTCCTTCAAAATACGGAATCCCGTAGGACTCAGACGCAGCCGCCGCCCCTGACGCGCGGCCCAATGTTCCTCTGCGTTCAGCGTGAGATCGGCGCAGGTCCACAGCCCGCCCCTGTCCATTCCCGTGGCGCTCTGCAGGCGGCCCCGCCGCAGCAAGGCCCGGATGCGCGCCTCCAGTTCCCTGAAGGCAAAAGGCTTGACCAGATAGTCGTCAGCCCCGGCCTCAAGCCCCGTCACCCTGTCGGCCACGGCATCCCGCGCCGTGAGCATGATGACGGGCGTGGCGCATTTGTGCTCCTGCCGCAGGCGGCGGCACAGACTCACGCCGTCCAGCCCCGGCAGCATGACATCCAGCACTATGCAGTCAAAATCGTGCTCAAGGGCCATCTGAAGGCCAGCCTTGCCGTTGCGGGCACAGTCCAGAACATAGCCCATGGGCTCAAAAAAAGCGTAAAGATTGGCGAGGATGTCCTCATTATCTTCCACAAGCAAAAGAGCGCACGACATGGGTCACCGCCCCGGCGAGTCGTGCGCGTCCACAGTGCCGGTGATTGCCAGGGCTTCCACCTGAACCTCATTGGTACGCTTGCGGTTCCAGTCAATATGACCGAGCAGGCGCACCTTGTCGCGCGGCGTCACCGTTAGATGCCCGAACACGTCATTCTTGATTTCCACAATGACCTTGCCGCTGTGGTCCTCAAAGAGATAGCGGTTTTTGCGGCGGGGCAGCTTTTCAACAATATGCCCTTCCAGCACGCAGGGCGCATCGTCCTGCGCGCCCAGCACATCCGCGGCGCGGGTAACGGTGGCCGCCACGCCAGGGCCTTCAAAGCCCGCAGCCCACGCGGTTCCGCCAGAAAAAGCCTCCCCGGCGAAACCAATGACCAGGGCCAACAGCACTGCCAACACTCGCATACGCAGTCTCCATACAGCGCGCGGCCAGATGCACACCCGGCCGCGCAGCATAATCAGTTCAGAATCTCCAGAACCTTGACGTCAATCTTGGCGGGTTCAAGCAGGTCCTTGTCCACCTTTCCGGAGAGTTTCACGGTATTTTCAGGGGTAACGGTGCGGCCAGCAAAGACCTCTTTGTCAATATCCACGGTCAGTTCACCCGTGGCGTCCCTGAAGATATATTTGTCATCACTGCCTGCCTTGCGGCCCACAATGGTGCCGGTAAGCAGCACCGGGGCATCATCAGTGCCTTCCAGCGCCTGCTTGACTGAGGAGATTTCAACGCCCACCGTGGGGCCCTTGAAGCCGCCAGCGCCGGGGCCTTGAAAAGCCGCGTGGGCCGGTACGGACAAAAGGAGCAATATCAATAACAGTGCTATACGCATGGCATTAATCCTATATGTTGTGCTTACGCTTTTCGGCTTGTGGCTCTGAAGCCTTCTTGCGGTAGCTGTTATCCTTGTTTTTCGAAGCTGTGAAGGAGCGCGACCCGGCGCCCGGCCTGCCTGGGCCTGCCTGGGCCTGCCTGGGCCTGCCTGGCCTGCCTGATTTGTCCTGGCCTGCCCGGTCTGTGCCCACTGAGGTACGGAGCCATTGGCAAACCGTTTGCGAAGCCAGGCCGAGGATCAGCACATGGGGCTTCCGTAGAGGCCAGGGCCTTCGCAGGGGCAGGGTCGGCGCAGAGTTATGGGCCGCCTTGCAGGCGCACCGCTGGCGCTTGCCCAGGGGCCGTATGCCTGACCCTGGCCTGCACCTGCACCTTGGTCTGGGTCTGGGCCTGGGCCTGGGCCATACCGTGCCGTGCCCCCTGTAACCTGATCGTGGCCGTATGCCTGCTTGCGGCATATGGCCACATGATTTTCAGCGTGGATTTTTTTGCGGTTTAGCGCAAGACAATTGCGCGGCTTTTCATGTGGGACAGCTCAAAAGCCATCAAAAACAGACCACGCGATGCCAAGCCGGAATTTGCAGGCCCTGCGGCATAAAGCGGACCGCAGGGCATGAGGCTTCCCGTCCGCCACGGGACAGAAAAAAATTTACTTGATAATGTGCACGGCCCTGACGCCCATGACAGGAGCCTTGTCGGCGGCAACCTTGATTCTGCCCTTGAGGCGAACCTTCGTGCCGGGGGCCAGATTCTTACCCATGAGAACCTTGGGGCCGATGGCAGCCGTCATGCGTCCGGTGCCGTCCTCAACAATATAGTGGTTCTTTTGACCGTCGACCTTTTCCACAATGGTGCCCACGATCAAGGCCGGGCTCTTGTTGGGAGCCGTCAGGGCCTTGGAAACGGAATCCACTTCCTGCAGCTTTGCCACGGCCTGCTTTTTATCGTGCGAGGCCTTGGCCTTGCGGGGCGCCGGGGCCGCAACGTCCTGGGAATCGCCCACGGAGGCGGTGTTTCCAGCGGCATTGGCCGCCTGAACAGGCAGAGCAATGGCGGCAGCCATAATCAGAACGAGAAGATAACGCATAAATCCTCCAGAAATTTTGTTTATCATGTTGCTGGGGCGCATGACGCGCCACGCGGATACAACCTGCGCCACGGGGCGTCAGCAAAGCGTTAGGGGAACGCTGATTTATTCCGTTTGGCGGCGCTGCTTCACTTTTTTTTGAAACAGTCGGGGACACAAGAGTCCACTCCTGCTTGAAAAAAGATCGCGCCTTGCCAAAGGAAATACCAGCGCGTTTCCAGGAGGCTCTGTAATCAGTGCTTCCCTGGGAAGACATGCGCCCGTCAAGGGCTTTTGGCGAACTGCCGTCACGTACTTCTTGTGGGCACGTTCCAAAGCTGCTATGCTGCCGGGCATGAAAGAGCTTGACCCACACACGATTCGCCCTTGCTTGGTTTGCGGCGGCACTAATGTTTTTCTGGAATCCATGTTGCCGCCAGGACGGCGGCAGGAAGTCTGGCGAGTGGTTTGCTCATGTGGACAGACCTCCCAGCAATGGTCCGTCTCGCAGGGGGCAGCCATCCGGGCGTGGAACCGCAACCTGGCCAGCGCCAATGACGTGGACGCTACCCCCGCGCCAGTGGCGAACCCGCGTCCGCCCCTCAAAAACTAGAGCAGATTACTTTTGTGAATACATATTCTCAAAGTTTACGCCACGCTTGCCCCGGCGCGTAACCGCGCACATAAATAACGGCGCTGTCTTCGCGCAGCTGGTGCCCGAAGCGGCACAGAGGCCTTCACTGCTGACAACTGCCCGCACTGTGGCCAGGGCAATTTTAAAGGAAAAATGCTCTGGCCCAAAGGCCGGGACGGCATCATGCCAGCGCACCACCACTACGCAGCATACTGTACCAAGGCCGCTATGCGGCTTTTTGCGTATGGGCATGCCATAAATGGTCAGAACGCAAAAGACATGGCCGCAAAAGACATGGCCCCAAAAGGCCCGCCGGGCTGTCGCGTCCCCTCCGTCCAGGCCAGTGCCGCTCAGGCCAGTGTCGTTCAGTCCAGTTCCCGCCCCACCCACACGGCGCGCCCTATAACGCGCACAAGATCCGCCAACTGCTCGCCGGTATCCGCCTCAATGGGCGCGTAGTCGGGATTGAAGCTCGTCAGAATGAGCCTGCCCGGCATGGCGTTGACCACCTTGAGGTACACCATGTCTTCCACGCCCACCGCATAGATGCGGCCCGGCACGGGATCACGCTGCCCCTGATCTATGAGCACAACGTCATTATGCATGATCTGCGGCTGCATGCTGTCGCCTGAAACGCGCAAAAGAACCATCTGCGAAGGATTGCCCTTGCGGTGGAGAAAATCCCAGCGAAAGGCATAGTGCCGCAGCACCTCCCCGCCCGTTTCAAAGCTGCCCGTACCAGCGGAAAGCCTGGCCTCCACCATGGGAACCATGACCAGTCTGGCCTCGCCAGTGCCGCCGTCGTCAACGGCCTCCTTGCCAGCCAGCAGCCAGTCAAGGGAACAGTCCAGCGCCTCGGCCAGGCGCACCGCAAACTCGCCCTTGGGCATCTGTCCTTTTTCGTATTGCTGGATGGTGGTCAGGCTTACCCCCACCTTGTTGGCCATATCCTGCTTGTGCAGGCCAAGGGCCTCGCGCCGCTGGCGCAAACGCTGTGCGAACATTCTGGACAAACTCACTCCTGCTGCTGTTTTCATGGCGATTCCATTGGCAAAAGATACCGGTTTAAAACTTTTCTTTAAAAAGTCTTGAAAGGTTTTATTCACCCGCCCCGACCATAGCCACTTTTTCTCACATTTACAAGTTTTTCTTTTAAAGTTGCGCAAACACGCAGCGAATGACTAGGATTTTTGCCTTGAAATTGGGTTTATTATATCAAAATAATTCATACATAACAGTATAATAAATCTTTTCTTTTATTTAAAAACTTTTCACTTGATCGTTAAAACAAAAAATTATAAATCTTCCCATACGCACTACACTCCATATTCATTTCAGGGAGCATAGCATGTCAGAACTTAATAACAACATCGAAACCATAAGCGCTGTGCTGGATATTTTGCAAAACAACGCCCTCCCCTCCCAAAAGCCTGTGCTGCGCCTGCTGGGCGACCACCTGCGCCTGCTTGCCCGCTGCATGGACGATGCGGCGCTCTGCCCGCCGCACTTGCCCTCAGGCCCGCCCACGCCCGACACATCGCGGCTGGCCGCATACCCGCCCGTTACGGATACTTCGTGCCTGGCGGATACTTCGTACAGGCAGGATAATAGTTCGCGCAGGCCGGACAGTTCGCACATGGTGGACAGTTCGTTCAGACCGGTCACGGACGGAACCGCGCGGCGGGTTCAAGAGGCGCATCATGTACGCCAGTAGCGCATCCGGCACTGCCCCTGCCCGCGTGCATTCCGCAGCCCGAACTGCCAGCGCCGCGCCCGCGCCCCATGACCAAACGCAGCGGCCAACGGCCTCTGGCGGGCGGCGGTCGTGGGGGCAGGCCCTGCAAAAGGCGGATCAGAAAAAACGCTGGCAGCAGCTGCTGGAGCATCTGCCCGAAAACATGCGGCAAATCTGGCACGCCCTGGGCGGACGGGAACTGGGCCGGCTTGACGACCTCTGGCGGCTGCTCGACACCTATGGCGGGCAGACCATCCGTGTGCCCGCCGTCATACCCGCCGAGCGCCATCACCCCCTGTGCCGCCGCTTGGGAAAACGCTGCGCGGCCAAACTGGTGGCAGCCTTTGGCGGAACCCCGCTGTACGTGCCGCGCTGTTCTTCCGTGCTCACAAAGCTGCGCCAGCAGGAGATCATTGATACTTTTTCCCGTCATACCGCGCAGGGCAAAAGCAGCACCGCTGCCGTGGCCAGCCTGGCCCGGCGGCACGGGCTGTCCGATCGCCAGGTCTGGAAGATCCTTAAAAAAGTGGCCTCCGCTCCGGCGCAAGGCCATTTGCTCCACGAGTTCAAGGAAATGGGCCCGCAAAAGGAAAATCAGGATAACCACCTGCAATAAATAACAAAAAAGACAAACTACACAGGTAAAAATATTTATAAGCCCGCGAAATCGCGGGCTTTTTCATTTTCATTTTTGACCTGAAAGGGGGGTCTGAACAGTTCCGACCCGCGCCATACGGGGAAATAGCGGTGCTGAACCCGTTCAGTCTTACGCAGAGCCGCCTTTTTGGCATGTTGTACCCACGCCGCCGCTGCTGGAGGCGCAACGCTCACAGCCATCATGACCGGGAGACATGCCATGACCGCATTTTTTCAAAAAGCCCACGAATTCACCGCCCGATGGGAAGGCGGCCTTTCCGACCATCCTGCTGATCCCGGCGGCCTGACCAAGTACGGCGTTTCGCTGCGCTGGGTTCAGGATCTTGCCCGGCAAGCCCGCGAGGACTGCCTGCGTCAGACCCGCAGCTGTGACGGCTGCTCCGACGCGCGCACTCCACGGTGCGGCTATGCCAGCCTTGATATGGACATGGACGGGGATGTGGACGGCGACGACATCCGCGCCTGCACCAAGGCGCAGGCCGCCGCCCTGTTCAAAAAACATTTCTGGGACAAGCTCGGCTGCGGCGGACTTCCTCTGCCCCTGGCCGTGACCCTGTATGACGGGGCCGTGAACATGGGCCCGGCGCGGGCCGTGCGCCAGATGCAGCGGGCCATGAACACCGTGGGGGAAGCTGAACTGGATCATTATGTTGCCATTGCCGAGGACGGCGTCATGGGGCCAGCCACGGGCCAACTGGCCGAGGCGCTGGAACAGGGCGGCAAACACTGGTTCGCGGCCCGTCAGGTACTGCGCCTGCGCGACATGTTTTACCGGGACCTCGCCGCGCGGCGGCCCTCCATGCAGGTCTTTCTGACTGGCTGGCGCAACCGGGTCAAAGCCTTGAACCAGTATCTGGCTGAACTTGAGAGGGAGGAAGGCTGATGTGGATGTTGCTTGGCAAACTTCTTGGCGGCCTCACGGGTCTGGCGGACAGGATTGTGCCCGACCGCAACCGGCAGAACGAGGCCCAGAGCCGTATCAACGAGGCTGAGGTTTCTGGCGCGCCAGCCAGCCGCATGCGCCTGTGGCGCTCCTTTCTCGGCTGGGTGCTGGCCCTGCTGTTCTGTTGGGAGGTCGTGGGGCGGCTGGTCATAGTGCCGCTGTTTTTCGCCAAATGGGGCGACAAACTGCCGCCCTCGGCCCTGGATCAGGTCATGGCCCTGCTTCTGGGCATGCTGGGGTTGGGATTCTGACAGCGGGCGGCGCGGCGCTGCCCATAAGGCCGCCGCACACGCAAACGCAGCACATTGGAGATCATCATGAGCATGGACATTTTTTCCTCATCCGGCGCATCCCTGCTGGTGCTTGGCGTCCAGGGGCTTTTTGCCTGGGCGCTCTGGAGCCTGCGCCGCGCCTTTGTGCGGCAGGACGATTATCTGCTGCACCTGCAGCGCGACGCCCGGCGCGAGGCCGCCGCCTGTCGCCGCATCAGCGCTCTGGAAGAAACCCTGCGCCTCACGCCGGACAATACCGATCTGGCTGGCCTGCACAACGAACTTTCAACCCTGCGCGGCGAGATACAGGCCCTGAACGTTCGCATTTCCGGTCTGGATCGCCTTCTGGAACGGCTGGAACACAGTCTGGAACGGCAGGAGGATCGCCTGCACCTCATTCCGCCCGTCCGGCAAAACGTTTTTGCGCGCAAGTCCGTCAATGGCGCGGACGGAGAAAACCACTGATGCCCGCCGCAAGCCCCCGCGCCAGAAAAACGCGGAAAAGCTCGCGCCTGCTGGACAGTCTGGAGCAACGCCTGGATCTGCTCACGCGCACACTGGGCGAGGCTGAAATTGCCGGAAAAAGCATTGATATCGTCAAGGAAATAAAGGAACTGCACGCCATTTTGCGCTCATTGCGCGAAGAGGACGCGCCCGATGCGCCGCCCAAGGTCGTGGTGGTGTGGGGCGGCCCGCCCAGTTCATCGTCCGGCAAGGGCAGTGCGCCTGAAGCCAGCGCGGCTTCCTGACAGGCGGCTCCGCAGGCGGCCCCCGGCAGGCTGCCTTCTAACAGGCGACTCCCCGCAGGCGGCCCCCCCGGCAGGCGGCCCCTCTACGGGCAGGCCCGGATTGAAACGTGAACCCTTTGAACGCCAGTCTGATCCAGACCACACAGGAGGCTGCAACGCTCATGCCGCACGTCATTCCCTACAGTCCGCGCCCCCTGCAGTGGCAGTTTCACGAGGAGCGCAAGCGCTTCTGCGTACTGCTCTGCCACAGGCGCTTCGGCAAAACAGTGGCGGCGGTCAATGATCTCATCCGGCAGGCTCTTGTCTCAGGCCGTGAAGACTGGCGGGCGGCCTATGCCGCGCCCTTTCAGGGGCAGGCCAAGGCCGTGGCCTGGGATTACTGCAAGCGCTTTGCCGGAGCCATACCCGGTTCGCGCTTTCTGGAAAGCGAGCTCGTCTGCGTTTTGCCCACAGGGGGCCGCATACGCTTGCTCGGCACCGAGAACGCCCCGGCCCTGCGCGGTTTGTATCTGGATGATCTTGTGCTGGACGAACCAGCCGACATGCCGCGTCAGGTCTGGACGCAGATTTTCCGGCCCATGCTGGCAGACCGTCTGGGCCGGGCGCTGTTCTGCGGCACGCCGCAGGGCACGGACAACCTGCTTTACGATGTCTGGCAGCAGGCCGGGGCCGACACGGAAGGGCTGTGGTCGCGCTTCCGGTTCCCGGCCTCGCTGACAGGCTATTTGCCCCAGGCAGAACTGGCGGCCGCGCGGCGCAGCATGGACGAAGCCGAATACATGCAGGAATTTGAATGCTCCTTTGCCGCCGCCGTGCGCGGGGCCTACTACGCGCCCCTGATGGACGCCGCCGACCGCGAGGGCCGCATCATCCCGCTGCCCTTCGCGCCGGAACTGCCCGTACACACGGCCTGGGACCTCGGCATGGATGACGCCACGGCCATCTGGTTTTTTCAGGTGGAGCCTTCGGGCCAGTGGCGCTTTGTGGACTACTACGAAGCATCGGGCGAAGGCCTTGCCCACTACGCGGGCGTGCTGGCCCAAAAAGCACGCCCGGCCGGTCAGCCGTCACTGGACGGCCAGTCCGGCATGGTGGGCCGGGGCTTTACCTACGGCACGCATCTGGCCCCGCACGATATCCGCGTGCGCGAACTGGGCACAGGCCAAAGCCGATGGGAAAGCGCGGCCCAGCTTGGCATACGCTTTACCCTGGCTCCGTCCCTGAGCCTGGCCGACGGTATTGACGCCGTGCGCCGCCGCCTGCCGCGCTGCTGGTTTGACGCCACATTTTGCGCCGGGGGCGTCAAGGCCCTGCGGGCATACAGGCGGCAATGGCGGCCAGGGCAGCAGACGGCGGGTTCCGGCCCCCTGCACGACTGGACGAGCCACGCGGCGGACGCCCTGCGCTACGCTGCCACGGGATTTCGTCCGCCACAGGACGCGCATGGCGGCCAGCGCCGCGCCAAAACCCATTACGATGTCTTTGGAGGCTCCTGATGCTTTTTACCTACGCGCCAAGCGTCAGCCAGGCCCAGCGGGACGCCATTTTTTTACGCATGCAGGCCGAAGGACTGCTCACCTGCGCCATGAGCGCGCTTGCCGCGCCCACACTGGCGGACTGGCGGCGCATCACCTCTCCCCGGCGGGGGCTGCTGCTCTGCTGCCACGCTGCTGAAGGAGGCGAATCCCTAGAGCATTTTGCTTTTGAAACAGTCCCTGTTTCAACGCATCATTCTGGCGAAAAACGTGGTTTTCGCCAGAATCCACGCCACGTTGTGGCGGCTGCCGCCTTCGCGTCAGCAGAGCAACTTCAAGCGGCAGCCGTTAGGCGACGAAGAAGCCTTACGGATGGCGACAGCATCGCTAGTGAAATTGCTCCAGGCAAAAGCGGGCCTGCGGCGCAACCCGGCGACGGCCCGACGGCCAGCCCGGCCCCCGACACGGCGTCCATGCTGGGCTGCGCCCTGTTCACGCCCCGCCGGGGCAAGGTGTGGGAATTTGACTTTACCACATTCCGCACTGCCGCACGGCTGGCCGTGCGCATGGCGCACGGCGGCCTCACCTGGGCATTCGCCCATCTGGACTGTGCCGCCATCGCCGGATTGTGCCCCGCGCCCAACCGTCACGCATGGCGGCTGGCCGAAGCCTGCGGTTTCCGCGTCATGGGCCGTCTGCCGCAAGCCTGCTGGCACGCCCGTAAACAATGTCATGTGGACGGCGTGCTGGTGCTCTGCACGCCGCGCGATCTTGCAGAACGTACAACAGCCAAGGAGGCCGTTATGGGTTTTGGCGGAGGCTACAGTTCCCCCAGTGTTCCTGAAGTTACCCCCGTTCCCAAACAGGAGGTGCAAAAGCCTGTCACAGAGGCGGCCACCGCCGCCCGTCAGGCGCAAAAGGACAAGGCCAGCAAGGCCGCCGGCATCAACGCCTCGGTGTACACAAGCCCGCTCAACCGGGCAGACGCCACGCAAAAAACGCTGTTGGGGCAATAGCCGTGTTGCGGTCATCTTACAGTACGACACTGCCGCCGCCGTCCGGGGCCGTCGCTGAAAACGCGGACGGCGAGCGGGATTATCCGCTGGTGCGTGCGGACGTGCCAGCCCTGGCCCGCAGGTATCAGGCCCTTTTGCGCCGTCGTTCCCCCTGGGACACGGCATGGCAGAGCCTGGCCGACCACTTTCTGCCCACGCGCTGCCGATTGCGGCAACAGGGGCAGGAGGATCAGGAAGGCCCCATGCTCAACAGCGGCCTTGTGGACGCCACGGGCATTCTGGCCATGCGTACGCTGGCCGCCGGACTTCAGGGCGGCCTGACCAGCCCGGCCCGGCCCTGGTTCCGCCTGGGGCTGGACGATGCGGATCTGGCCCGCAGCCGCCCCGGTCAGGCGTGGCTGGACGAGGTGGCCACGCGCATGCGCGCCGTTTTCCACCGCTGCAACTTCTACAATGCCATGCACACGCTGTATGCGGAACTGGCGACCTTTGGCACGGCCTTTACCTTTGAACTGGCCGACCCCACGCAGGGCTTCCGCTTTATGCCGCTCTGCGCCGGAGAATATGTGCTGGACTGCGACGCAGCCCGCAAGGTGGACACGGTTTTTCGCCGCTCAAACATGACCCTGCGCCAGATCGTGCAGACCTTCGGCCTTTCCGCCCTGCCCGAATCCCTGCGCGAGGCGGCCAGCCGCAACGCGGACGAGCGGCGCAGCGTCATTCAGGCCGTGTATCCGCGTGTGGACTGTCAGCCCGGCATGCTCGCGGCCATGCACATGCCCGTGGCTTCGGTCTACTGGCTTGAGGGACGCGACGGCGGCGAACATCCCCTGCGTGAATCGGGTTTCAGGCATTTTCCCGGTTTCGGCCCGCGCTGGGATGTGGCGGGCAATGACGTTTACGGGCGCTCGCCCGCCATGGATGCCCTGCCCGACTGCCGCATGCTGCAGCAAATGGGCATCACCACGCTCAAGGCCATCCACAAGGCTGTGGACCCGCCCATGAGCGTGTCGGCGGGCTTGCGCTCCGTGGGGCTGGATCTGACCCCCGGCGGCATCAACTATGTGGACAGCGCCCCGGGCCAGAGCCCGCAGGCGGCGACGCCCCTGCTGCAGGTCAACCCCGACCTGTCCACAGCCCGCCGGGCCATGGAATCCGTGCAAAACCAGATCAGATCAGGGCTCTACAACGACCTTTTCAAACTCATTCTGGAGGGCCGCAGCGGCGTGACCGCCAGCGAAATCGCCGCCCGCGAGGAGGAAAAACTGGTTCTCATCGGCCCGGTGCTGGAACGCCTGCACGACGAACTCTTTATCCCGCTTATGGACAGAACGTTTGAATGCATGCGCGAGCTGGACATGCTGCCCCCCTGCCCGCCCGAACTGGCCGGACGACGCCTCAAGGTGGAATTCGTCTCCCTGCTGGCGCAGGCGCAAAAGCTGGTGGGCGTCAGCGCGGCGGATCAGTATCTGGCCCTGACCCTCAGGGCTTCTTCGGCCTGGCCCGAGGCTCTGGACACCCTCAACGTGGATCACCTGCTTGACAATTACGCCGACAGCCTCGGCCTGCCCGTGAGCCTCACCCGCTCCCTTGAGGAACGTGAGCAGTTGCGCGCCGCCAGAGCCGAAGCCCTGCGCGCCGCTGCCCTGACCGACACCCTGAAGCAGGGGGCAGACCTTGTGAAGCAGCTTGCCCAAAGCCCGCTCACAGACCCGCAGGGCAGGCAGGGTACGGTACTTGACGGCATTGTGAACCTGCTGGGGCGTGCGGCCCAGGCGCAAGCTGGCGGGATTGGCGCAATTGGCGGTCAGGCGGCAGCAAACCCGCCCCCGACCGCGCACAGTATGGAAAAAGCCCGGCGTGACACGCCGCAGGAGAAGCCCTGATGGACATCTTTGCCCCGTACGAACAGGCGCACAGGCAGGAAGGGCAAGCCCGCCAGCGGATGGAGGAGGCCGAGCGCCAGTTGCGCGACGCCGCCAACAGCCTCATGGCCCAGCGGCAGGGGCGGCTGTTTCTGCGCTGGCTTGTCCACCAGTGCCAGTGCTTCAGCGCCCAGAACCTTGCCAATGGGGACTGCGGCGCATCGGGCGCAAACGATGCCACGCGTCTGGCCTTTGTCGAGGGCCGCCGCTATGTGGGCATGACCCTGCTGCACCTTGTGCAACGCTCCGACCCCGGCAACTTGCCGAAACTGCTTGAGAACAGAGAGGACGAACATGACGTATGACGCTTTTACCTCCGCACCCGCACAGGACAGCGCCCACGGCGCTGCATCGGCAAACGTCGTCACAGGGGCAAACACCTGGCTTGGCGCATCAGGCAATCCCGGCGGGACGGCAAACATTGACGGATACGGCGGCCAGCGCGGCTCTGGTGGTCGAAGTGGAATGCCCGGCAACGGCAATGGAGCCGCTGCGGGGGCCATGCCCGCCGGATCCTCGCCCGCTGGCATCTCGCCGAGCGCGGCAGGCGCGGCCGACAAGCAGAATTCCAGTACCAGTTCCGGCCCCAATTCCGGCCAGAACCCGGACCATAATGCAGGCCAGAATTCGGCCCAGAACAGCAATGACGCCACAGGGCAGGAACTGCTTAACCGCCAGATAGAGCAGCACATGCGCCAGCAGGAGGCCGCCCGGCACGAGCAGTGGCAAAAGCAGGTCAGCCAGTGGCGCGAAGAAGTGGCGCAGGACCCGCAGCTTGGCGGCGTTCATATGGCCGCCAATGTGGCCCGCGCCCAGCTGGCTCTGGATCGCTTTGACCAGGGCAGGCATATCGGCAAGCTGCTTGAAGAAAGTGGCTACGGCAACCACCCGGAAGTTCTGCGCTTTTTCAACAGGGTAGCTGACGCGCTTATGGAAGACAGCCTGGTGCGCGGCGAGCCGGGCGGCGGCATGCCGCCGCTTGAGGAGCGCATGTACGCTGGCTGGAGTTCACGCAAGTAGTCCGGCCTGCCCCGCCTGAACCCACTGCTGCTGTACACGGAATTTCCCCGCCCCACCATCAGCCCGCCATGGGCGGTTCGGCCACTGGACGGGCAAACAACATCCAAATCCTGCTCCGGGCAGAAATCTTTTTACTGCACACTCACGGTTTCAGCAGACGCTCCACAACTGTTTCCTGTACGCGGCTTACCTTCTTAAGGAAGCCCTGATTAAAGAGCCTTCTGGAAACGCGCTGGTATTTCGTTTGGCAAGACGTGATCTTTTTTCAAGCAGGAGTGGACTCTTCCGTCCTCGACTGTTTCAAAAAAAGCGAAGCAAGTCCGCCAAACGGAATAAATCAGCGTTTCCTCAAGTGTCCATTCACCTTTCTACATACGAGGCAATCATGTCCAACTCTGCAGGTCTTGTGGTTTCTCTGGCGGAAATGGAACAGTTTTACCGTGGCGACAAGGCCGGTCAGATCATCGAACTGATGAACAAGACCAATGACATCATGGACGACGTACTCTGGATGGAATCCAACCAGAGCGACGGGCATCTCACGCGCATCCGCACGGGTCTGCCCGAAGTCTACTGGCGCAGGCTCTATCAGGGCACGCCGCCCTCCAAGTCCCAGTGGGGGCAGGTCAAGGAGGGCTGCGGCATTCTTGAGGCCATCATGGAACTGGACGTGGAAGAGCTGCGCCTCTACGGCAGCCGCGACAAGGCCTTCCGCATGAGCGAGGGCGTGTCCTTTGCCGAGGCCATGCGCCAGAAAGTGGCCGCCACGCTTTTTTACGGCAACAGCAACCTCAACCCCGATGAATTCAACGGCCTGTCCATGCGCTATCCCGCGCAGGACGCCAAAAACGTGCTGGACGCAGGCGGCCGCGACGAGGGCGGCTGCACCTCGCTCTGGCTCATTTCCTGGGGCGCGCAGGCCGTACACGGCATCTACCCCAAGGGCAGCACCGGCGGCCTTTCGCACGAAGACCTCAATACCTACATGGCCCAGGACCCCGACGGCCGCAAGTATCAGGTGGTGGGCGACAAGTACAACTGGCGCTGCGGCCTGGCCGTGCGCGACTGGCGCGCCGTGGTGCGCGTGGCCAACCTGCCCCTGAGCACCCTTGGCAAGCGCAAAGGCCAGAGCGGTTTTGTGGATCTGCAAAAGCTGACCATCGAGGCCAAAAACCGCATGCCCCAGCACCTGCGCCAGAAAGCCGTGTGGTACGCCAATTCCGATGTGCTCACGGCGCTGGAACTGCAAAATTCCGATGCGGGCAACGTGCAGCTGCAGTACGGCGAATTCTTTGACTCCAAGGCTGTTCCCGTGCTGCACGGCCGCCCCGTGCGTCAGTGCGATGCCGTGCTGGCCAGCGAAAGCATCGTGTAGCCAATCTTGTACCGATGAAGGAAACCCCGCACTAACGAAGTATCCCGTATGACACATGGTTGCGGACACGGCGGCTGAAGCCTCTGCCCATCCGCACGCTGCAATCAGCACGCATCAATCAGCACGCATCAATCAGCACGGACAATCGCCACACTGCAATCACCACGGGCAAGTACCACGCTGCAACCGCCACGCTGCAACCGCCACGCATTAATCAAACAAGGAGCCACCATGGCTATTATTGACCGCAATTCCATTCTGTTTGAAGGCCCCCTCACTGCCAGCGGCACTGGCCCCGCCGTGGCCCTCAACGCTCTCAAGCTGCCGGGCCGTATGGAGCCCATGCCCTTGCGCCTGTCCGTTACGCAGGGCTTCAAGCCCGAGGAGGTGCAGTCCCTGACCATCGGGCTTGAAGAGGCCGATACCGCCAGCGGCCCCTGGACAAGCGTGGCCGGAGCCACGGTCAGCGTGCCCCATTCGTCGGAAAACCCGGCCCTGGCCGCCGGAGCACGCCCCTATCAGCGCTTTTTGCCGCAGGGTGTGCGCAAGGGCTGGCTGCGCCTGACGTTCACGCTCACTCCCGTGAGCGGCAAGAGCGTCACTCAGGGCAGTATCTTCGCCGCTCTGCTGCGCGAGGAAGATTTGCCATACGAAAAGGCGCTCATGGCTGGCTAGTCCCCTCAAAGATCGCATGATGCCTTGGAGGCGCTGCTTCTATCTCCCCCCACTTCAACAAGAACATGCTCTCATCTAACGCAAAAACACACTAAAAGTTTTAGGGGGTGGGGGCGTGGGGGAGGCGACCCTTTTCCAAAAGGGTCCCTCCCCCACAAGGCATCTCACGGTAACAATAACATTCCACAACATTCCACGCCTCCGGCTGGCCTGGCCGCCGGAGGCTTTTTCCATTCCTCACCCCACAGGAGGCGCTATGACCATCAGTCAGATAGACATCTGGAACCGCGCTCTCGGTTTTCTGGGCGCGCGCAGCGTGGCATCCGAGCGCGAAAGCACGCCCGAAGTCCTGCAATGCCGTTTGTATTGGGATTCGGCCCGGCGTCAGGTATTGCGCGATTTTCCCTGGAGTTTCGCCCAGCGCAGGGCATGGCTGGCCTTGCAGGCCCTGCCGCAGGGCTACGCGCCGGAATACCGCTTTGCCTACGCCCTGCCTGAAAACTGCCTCAAGGTACATGCGGTGCGCCACGAAGGCATCTCAAACAGGCCCTTCTGCCTTGCCCTGAATACGGCTGGCGACGGCTCCCTGCTTTTGACAAACGCTTCGCGCGCCCTGCTCTTGTACACTGAAGACGTGCGCAACAGCCGTCTGTTTGACGATCTTTTCGCCCATATGCTGGCCCGCAAACTGGCGGCCCTTGTGGCCGTGCCTCTGCTCAAGGGCAATGGCCAAAAGGCCGCAGAACTGGAACAGCTTTATGCCGCCAGTCTTCCCCCGGCGCGCGAGGCAGCGGCCTCGGAGCGCAGCGAAAAACCGGCGGAGGATTCCTGGCTTGCCACCCGCTAGGGCATTTTCAAAGTGAACTTTCTCCAGGGCAGTTAACTCAATCCATTGGGTAACTGCCTGGCTGGCCGCACACATAACAGCGAGGATATATTTATGACCATGCCCTATAGTCCCAGCCGGGCCGTCTATGAAGGTAATGACGCGGCCACGCGCTTTCCCTTCAGCTTCAAGGTGTGGGACGCCTCACAGCTTGTGGTCACGCTCACGTCCCCTGACGGGGCGACCACCGAGGCATCCGGCTGGACAGCGGATATCGGCGCGTCCGGCGGCGAAATTGTCTACCTGCATGAGGCCGCGCCCCTTCCCTCTGGTTGGAAGCTGGCCGTCACCCGCAACATGCCCTTTACGCAGGAGGTGAACCTCGTCAGCGCCTCCCGTTTTGACCCGCAGGTCATTGAGGATGCTCTGGATCAGGCCGCGGCGGAACGCCAGCAGACTCTGGAGATGATGCGCCGCTCCGTCATTTTGCCAGCCACCAGCGACAAATCGCCGCAGGATATGGTGCTGGACCTGTATGCCGCCCGTGATGAGGCGCAAAGCGCCGGCAGTGCCGCTCAGGCCGCCAAGACAGCGGCAGGACAGAGCGCCGCTCAGGCAGCGGCCAGCGCTGCGGGAGCCTCGGCTGCCATTGCAGCAGCGACAGCAACCGCAGTTACTGCCGCAACGGCGCAGGCCGACAGGGCGCAGAGCGCGGCAAACGCCGCAGAAGCGGCAGCCGGGGCAGCGGCGGATGATGCGCGGCAGGCCGTTGCCGCAGAAATCGGCAAGGCCTCGAGCGAGGCAGACAGAGCACAATCGGAGGCCGACCGCGCCCAAATGGAAGCCAACCGGGCGCAAAGCCTGGCCGATGTTGGCCCGGCGGACGCTGATAAACTTGGCTTTGTTAAAATCGGCAAAGGTATTGCCGTGACGGAAGAAGGGACAATTTCTGTCACACCCATAGACGTTGCGACCCCCGAAAAGGCAGGCATTGTCAAACCGGGGACAGGTACAACCATCACAGGTGAAGGAAAGCTGAGTGTCTCATACTGGGATGCTTTTCCGCCATATGTCCCCATTCCTGTCTGGGGCGTGAAATTTGGGGGGAGCGACGGGCGGCGGGCCATCATGCCCGGTGAAACATCAGCACGAGAAGACTGGATACTGTGCGACGGCGGTAGTGACGGAAAAAGTGGAAGTATGCCAGGCCTGCAAGGCCGAGTGCTTTTGGGCGTAGACACTTCTCATAGCGCCGGAACGCTCGGTGGAAGCGCCAGTCATTCACACACCGTCAGCGGAAGTGTGGACTCGACCACTATATCGACGGCGCAGATGCCAAGCCACGGGCACTATTATACAAGCACAAAAAATCAAAATTCTATAGGTAGTTGGGGTGATGCAGTATACATTAACAACGGCGTAACTGGCGCAACAACAGATGCACAAGGCGGCAATACGGGCCACACACATTCTTTTAGCGCCACAAGCTCGGCTACGGCAAGCTATATGCCTTACTGCGCAATAAACTTTGTGATGAAGGTCGCATAGGAGAACACAATGACTGCAGTTACAATAGTTCCTGGGGATACGTTTATTTCCGTAGACGGAGCCCCCCTCGTCTTTGACTTTCCCGCTCCGCAAAATTTACACGCCCTGCAATGGGACGGGCAGCAAGGGCACATTGAGTGGGAGGATGACTACAACTGGCCGCTTTCCACGGATGACGCCACAGCCTACGAGGACGAAGTGGCCCCGTACGTGGCCTTATGGCAGGCTGAAAAAGAGCGGATTGACCAAGAGGCCGCCGCCCGGGCAACCGAAGAAGCCGAAGCCGAAGCGGCGCGTCTGGCCGAGTATAACAGCGCAGCCGCCAGAGCCATACGCCTGCGCACAGAGCGTGACGCCCGCCTTGCCGCCACAGACAAGTACCTGCTGGCAGACTACCCCATCAGCACTGAAGAGCTTGGAAATATCCGTACATACCGTCAGGCGCTGCGCGATCTGCCCGCGCAGGAAGGCGCGCCTTTTGACGGCGGCGGCGATGAAACTCCCTGGCCCGCCATTCCGCAACTGTAAACGGAGCACGCCATGCGCACAGCCCTGCAAAACTTCACCGGCGGCGAAATAGCGCCCACCCTTTCAGCGCGCTATGATCTGGCGCGGTATCGCAACTGCCTATCCTGCATGGAAAACATGCTCCCCGGTCTGCACGGCGACGCGGCCCGTCGCCCCGGCACCCGCTTTGTGGCTGACCTTGACGGGTATGCCGTGCTTATTCCTTTCAGCTTCAGCGCCCTGGCCAGCCAGAATTTCGTGCTGGTTCTGGGCGACCACAGCCTGCGCATCGCCAGCGAACAGGGGCTTGAGGACATTGCATCCATCACGACACCTTACAGCCCCGATGAACTGCTGGACATCTCCTACGCCCAGGTGGGGGACATCGTGTACCTCGCCCACAGCAATCACCCGCTGCACAAGGTAGTACGTCGGGATGCGGACAGCGGTTCTGGCTCCAGTTCTGGCTCCAGTTCCGGTTCTGGCTCAGACGCCGGGAGTTCAGGTTCCACTGAGGCGCAATCCGCATACGCCTGGCATCTGGAGACCGTGGCGCTCAATACGTCCCTCAAGCCGCCGTCCACGCCCTCGGTGACATTTTCCGGCACGGCGGGCAGCTACACTCTGCGCTACAAGGTGTCGGCCGTTGACGCCAACGGGCGCGAATCCCTTGCTTCGCCCGCCGGGCAATGCGCCACGGGCCGCCATCCGTCCGACTGGGTGCAGGGCAACAGCGCGTCCATATCCTGGCCCGCCGTTACGGACGCTGTGGAATACAATATCTACAGGGAAGAAGCAGGCTACTTTGGCTTTATCGGCGTTTCCACCGACCTCAGCTTCAGCGACCAGAACTATGAGGCCAATACCTCCGACACCCCGAAGGAAGACTGGAACCCCTTTGCCGACGGCAATTACCCCGGCGTGGTGACCTTTCACCAGCAGCGTATGGTGCTGGCTGCCACGCCCAAAAATCCGCAGGCATTCTATATGTCGCGCGTGGGAGATTTTGAGAACTTTCGCAAATCCCGCCCCTTGCAGAATGATGACCCGGTGGAATACCTCATAGCCTCCGGGGCCATAGATGCCGTCACCTGGGCCGCCAGCTTCGGCGATCTGCTGCTTGGCACCTCGGGCAGCGAATACAAGGCCACCGGGGGCGACGGCGCAGCCATCACGCCGGGCAATATCAGCATTACGGCCCAAAGCTACTGGGGCAGCGCGGGCCTTGCGCCCATAATCATCGGCAACTCCATCCTGCACGTGCAGCGCCACGGCGCACGCGTGCGCGACCTCTTCTATTCGCTTGAAAAAGACGGCTACGCGGGCAACGACCTTTCCATCATGGCCCCGCACCTTTTTGAAGGCCACACCATTTTGCAGTGGGCCTATCAGCAGACGCCCGGCTCAACCATCTGGTGCCTGCGCGACGACGGCCTGCTGCTGGCCTTCACCTATATGAAGGAGCACGACATCTGGGGCTGGTCGCGGCAGGTCACCGCCGGAAGGGTGCTTTCGGTGGCTGCCATATCCGGCGATAAGGGCGATACCATCATGCTGGTGGTGGAGCGCCGCATAAACGGGCAGGAGCACATCTTTCTCGAACGTCTCGCCCCGCAGTGGCAGGATCACGAAGCCATTGAAGAAGCCTTTTTTGTGGACTGCGGCCTGACCCTGCGCCCGCAGCAGCCCGAAGCCAGCCTGAACGGCCTCAATCACCTTGAAGGGTGCGAACTGGCCATACTGGCTAACGGCAGCCCGGTGGAAGGCTGCGTGGTGCGCCAGGGCAGCATAGAGCTACCCTATGCGGCCAGTGTGGTGCAGGCGGGGCTGCCCTATGTTTCAACCCTCGCCACCCTGCCCATAGAACTGGAAGCCTCTTCCGGCACAACGCTGGGCCGCCAGCGCGCCCACGGCACGTGTACCGCCCGCCTGTACCGCAGCGTTGGCGGCAAATACGGCCCAGGCAGACAGGAACTCTATGACCTGCCCTTTTTGCCGGAATACTGGGGGCAGGCGGTACTGCCCTATTCCGGCGACGTGTCCTTTGCCCCCGGCGGCACCTGGGCTGCCTCAGACAATCTCTGGCTGGTTCAGGACAGGCCCCTGCCCTTCCGCCTGCTTTCCCTCGTGCTTGAAGTGAGCTTTTCCTGAAGCAGCCGACACGCCTTCCCTGCTTGATCCCGCAATGCCTTGAAACACCTTGGTGGGGAGGAACCCTTGCGCAAAAGGGCATCCTCCCCGGCGGCCTCCCCAAAAAAATTATCATTTCATTGAACCATGTTCATATCGACCTGAACGCGGCTGCCAGAAACCACACCTTCCGCCATGGTGCAGCCCTACAACCAACCTGTCATATTCGCCTGTTTACGGCATCTCCCTGAATCAACAAAGGAGAACACCATGCTGGCATTTGCCACCGAACCCTTCACCCAACTGGAGGCCGAGGCCCGGCCCCTCACCGCCGCGCACTGGAGCGAAGTGGAGGCCCCCCTGCACGGAGACGCGCCCTATGGTCTGGACGCGGCACGCTACGCCCGCCTTGAGAGCCTGGGCATGCTGCACGTCAGCACGGCCCGCACGCCCGACGGTGCTCTGGCGGGCTATGCGGCCTTTACCCTTGTTCCCTGCCCGCACCGTCAGGGCATGCTGCTGGCGGCTCTGGACGGCCTGTATCTGGCCCCGCAGGCGCGGGGCGGCTTCACGGCCCTTGGCCTGCTGCGCCATGCCGAGGCCGAACTCCGGCAACGCGGCGCGGGTCTTGTGCAATACAGTTCCCCAGCCTCGCGCCCCTGTGACGCCCTGTACCGCCGCCTGGGCGCGCACCATACCGAAACCATCTGGCACAAGGAGCTTTGCTGATGGCCATTGCAACCAGTACAGCCGCTGCCATAAGTGCGGCCGTGGCTCTGGCCGGAGCCGCCGTAGGCACGGTCAGTTCCATCCAGCAGGCCGAAAGCCGCCGCCAGCAGGCCGAATACCAGTCCAAACTGGCTGAACGCAGCGCGCAGCAGGCGGAACAGAGCGCCACCCTGGCGGATGATGCCGCCCGGCAGGAAAAACAGGCCGGGTATGAAGCCGCGGTAAAAAAACGGCAGGAGGCCGCCCGCATCATCGGCGGGCAAAGAGCGCAGGCATCGACATCCGGCGCGCAGGTTGACGCGGGAAGTCAGCTTGACCTGAACCTTGATACTGCGGAAAAAGGCGAACTGGACGCCCTGGCCCAGGAGCAGCAAGGCAATGCCGCCGCGTACAACCAGCAGGTGCGCGCCTGGAACCTGCGCAATCAGGCCACAGGGGCCGCCCTGAATGCCGAAAATCTCGGCAGTCACGCGCAGACCGACTATCTGGGCCTGACCTCCACCCTGCTCAACGGCGCTTCCCGCATGGGGCGCAACTTCTACACCCTCGGCACGCGCGGCCCGCTGTTGCCCTGAGCACGGGGGGAAGGAGGAAATGCTTTTGTGGGGGAGGGACGTCAGCCCCTTGAGCCCCGCAATCTCGGTTGTCGGGCCAAAATGCTTTTGTGGGGGAGGGACCCTTTTGAAAAAGGGTCTCCTCCCCCACGCCCCCACCCCCTAAAACTTTTATTCCTGTTTTACGGCTCTTGAAAAGGGAACCGTGGCCGTCAGCACCAATGGTCTGCTGCGCAACAGGCTGGACAGAGAATATTTCAAACAGGGTCTGACCCTTATGATTGAAACGCTTCAGCCGCAAACCATCGTCAACTACAGCCGGATGCCGGACGATATTTTCGGGCCTTACCGTAATAACGGGCCAGAACTGATTGAAATACCATACTACGCATTTTCTGCTCGCAAGGAGGCCGCGTAATGGGTGGTGGACGTGGTGGTGGATTTTTTGCCGGAACAGACGGCTGGCGCGCGTCAGAGGCTTTTGCCAGGGGAACGCTAGTTGCGGCGGCTGCTCAGAACACGGCTACGGACGCTGGCGGCGGCTCCGGCGGGATACTTGATGCTTTGCGCCCGTGGTGGTCTTACCCGTATGGGCATCCGGAAAAAACAAAAAACATTAAGCTGCTACAGGGACTTGTGAAATCTGGAGCGGAAAAAATGGGAAGCGGTTTTATAAACCATCCTGATGCGCAGAATTACATAATGAAAAATGGTGTCATATTTTTAAAAGAATTAATTACCAATCGCAGGCAGAGCAGAATGAAAAATAAATAACACACTATGAGCGAATAAAAAACCAAAGCAATAGCAGTAAACAAGCTATTGCTTTGGTTTTGTAACAGTATATTTATTAATATATTTTCCAGAAAAGAAATATGCGCTTAATATAAAGTATAAATAAATTACTGACGCTAGAAATCCGTGATCAATAGGAACAAGGCGATCTTTTTTAAAAAAAAGAATATTGGGTGTAGCACCAGGTTGTGTCGTAAGTGATATTCCATCACTTGAAGATCCAATAAAACTGAGCAACATCATAATGGCGCAATATGACAATATAAAATTAACGCTGCCCTCCAGAATTTTGGGGCGAAAAAAGCTTGCCACAAGGGCAATGCCCACAAAAACACGTATGCATTCCGTCATTACTACATAAGCAAAAGATGCCTGCTCCCAATGTCCGCCATACAGCCATATAAAGTGGTCAACAATAATAAAGGCAAGTAGTACGATTCTATGGCGATTATCAATAGATATACGCATAGTTAACAACCTCAGACTGTCTGTCTTTACAAAAAATCATCGAAACAATTGCAATGATCGCATTAAGATTCAACACAAGATACGCTTAGTGCCTACTCCAGCTCCATTACGGCTTAATAATAGCTAGCTACACTTTTTAAATATTACGTTAGCAAGAATTAATAATATTTTTACATGATTTATTTATGTTTTTTTGCAATAATTTCTGGGTCAATATACTTTCCAGAGAAAAAGTATGCACTCAATATGAAATATGCATAAAAGGCTACTGCCAAAAATCCGTACTCAATAGGAACAAAACGATCTTTTTTGAACCAAAAAACATTGACCATTGAGCCTGGTATATCAGAATTCCTTGCTTTCTCCGTACTTCCAAAAATATTTAGCACAAACATGGCCAGGCAATACGCCAGCACAAACTTAACGCTGCCTTCCAGAATCTTGGGGCGAAAAAAACTTGCCACAAGGGCAATGCCCACAAAAACACGTATACATTCCGTCATGACCACATACGCAAAAGACGCCTGCTCCCAATGCCCGGCATACAGCCACACCAGGTGATCAAGCACAACAAAGAGCAAGAGCACTATTCTATGGCGATTATCAACAGATATACGCATCCAAGCCTCGCGCTGGCCTGTTATTGCAAAAGATCATCGCTACTCTAGGGGCTGTTTTTAAATTAATGATTTTGCGCCAAGGGCAAGAAAAAAGGGCCTTTTGTCGCAGCCAATTGGACAAAAGAATTATTTAGAAACAGTCCCTAGCCACTGAACGCATCAGACCTCACTGCACGCTGCGGCTTTCTTCGGCAACCTGTCCCATAAGGGCTTCAAGGTTTTCAACAGCAACCAGCCGCCCGGTGCTGCCGCTGTCAAAATTCACTTTTCCGTTCACCCGGTAACTTTCGCCATTGCCGTGATCATAGACCGTAAAAGGCACCAGCCAGTCGCCATTTTTGGCGCGAGCCTCGCCCACCTGTCGTATTTCCTTGCGACCAATGGAAGCGTCGGCGAACAGGGGGGCCAGCACGCCCTGAGCGGCACGCCCCTCCACCTTGCGCCCGGCAAACGCGCCGGAACTGATGCCATTGACGATAAAGGCGCGTGATTCATTGAGCAGAAGGGCGCGCACCGTGGCGCTGCCCTGCTCGCCCGATGCGGCCTGCGAAAACAGTATGGCCAGCATGGGCGGCAACTCGGCCGCTACCTGCGGCTGTTTGGCCCGCCGCACAAAAATATCCAGAGCGGCAGCAAGAATGCCGTCCATATCCACAAGCTTTTCAAAAGCCGCCGTATCGGCGCTTTCCACGGCTTTGCCAGCCTGCACAACACACTGCCGCGCGGCGGCTGCCGTGCCTGCCGCCAGTGACGGCGCGGCAAATCCCAAACACAGGGTCATTAAAAAAAGACACAACAAAACCAGCGACATGGCCCTTCTATGGGCCGTGCCGCTGCATTGGCGCGAACAGTTCAGCATAGTTCCTCCGGCAGCGCCCCCTTGAGAGCCAGGGGCAGGCCGCAACTGACAAAAACCACATGGTGACAGGCCCGGGCCAGTTCCTGATTGGCCAGGCCCAGCACGTCATTAAAAGCTCGCCCCAGGGGCGACATGGGCACAAGGCCCAGGCCCGTTTCGGCGCTGACCACGGCCACGGGCACAGGGGGCGCGGCCAGGCGCTCCCCAAGGGCCGAAACCTTACGCAAAATTGCCTCCTCGTCCTGCTCGCGGGCAAGAAGGTTGGCAATCCACAAGCTTATGCAGTCCAGCAAAATGACGCCCGGCACGGCTCTTTCCAGCCCGCCTGACCCTTCCGGCATTTCTGGCCTTTCAGGCCTTGCCAGCTCGTCTGGCGCGTCTGGCACGTCTGGCCCGCCTGGCCCTTCCGGCACTGGCGGGCCGCCCGCTGCCGATGGCGTCTGCGAAGCGCGCACGCCGTCAGCCTGGGTTGCCGCTGCAAAAAGACGGTCAAGGGCGGCGGCGGGATTCAGAGGTTCCTCAATACATTGCCAGCCAGCGCCGCGCATATCCTGATGCCGCGCCACACGGCGCGCCATTTCCTCGTCCTCGGCCCAACAGGTCGCCAGATACAGCCGTTGCGGAGCCACGGCTTCGGCCCAGCGCTGGGCCATGCCGCTTTTGCCGCTGCGCGTGCCGCCCACAAAAAGGACGCAACGTGCGCTCAACGTTCCTGCCCGCCCACCTGAGCCGGAGATCCAACGGACTCCGGGCGCGCTGCGGGCAGCGTGAGGGCCGGGCTTGCATGCGGCGTGGAAGGCGCGGCGGGAACAGCCGGGGCCATCCCCTGGGACGGAACTTGCGTCGGGGTCGAGGTCGGGGCCAGTACTGAAGCAGGAGCAGGCGCTGACAACGCTCCATTGCCTGCGGGCGGTGTCAGCCCCTGCGCCGCGCCGGGTGCTGCTCCCTGCCCGGCCGTTGGGCCGGAATACGCGGGCTGCTGCGCCGCCCCTGGGTAGGAAGCGGGCGCGCCGTTATGCGGCGCAGGCGAAACGTTGTGCGGAGCGGAAGAACCGTTGCGTTGCACTGGCGCACCCGTGGCGGCCTGTGCGCAACGGCGGGAAAGATCACGCAATATGCCCGCCGATGCCTGCACCGATGCCAGAGCCTGAGGGTCCTGCTTGAGGCGGCGGTCAGCCCAGCGGGCCACAAAAATAAGCTCGTCGTCGTCCATAGTCTGTCCGGCCCCGCGCCGGACGGCGTTCACCAGTGCCCGTTGCGCCACGGCCTGCTCTTCAAGGGAACGGCGAAACCGTGCCCCAAGGCCGTCCACGCGCAGTTGGGCCGTGTTGAGCTGGGCCTGTGAAGCCTTGGCTTCGCGCAACTGGTCGTATTCAAATGTCGCCTCGGCCATCTGACTGTTAATGCCCACCGTGTTTTGCGCCGCCGCGTCCATCTGGCGCAGGCGCGCGTCAAGGTCAGGCGTGGCGGCAACGCCTTCAAGCGCTCCGGCGAGCATTACAAACTTGCCAGCCAAAGCCATATACAACTGCTGCGTCTGCTCGGCGTTCAAATCCCTGGCCTTGGCTTCACGGGCGATATCTTCCATGAAGCGGTCCACATACAGGCTGTACAGCCCTTGCAGCATGGTCGGATGAAACGCATAGCGCAAAAGGGCGACCCTGGCCCCCGCATCGCCATCGCCAAGGCCGGTGAGCTTGGAACCGAAACGCTGGTTGACGCTCTGCACCGAAGTATTGAGCGTGCCTACACGCGGGCCGGGCTTGAAGCGCGAAACCAGATATGCCGCCAGGTTTTCCACAAATTGCGGGCGCACGCGGCTGTCTTCAGTCACGCGCGGGGTCAGACCTGTGGGGGGCACGACGCCGTCCGGCGCGGCGGCAGTCCCGTTTCCGGGCATGGTCGCATCTGCGGGGCTGTTCACCGTTCCCTGCACATTCTGTCCGGCCAGGGTGCCTGGCGCCGTATAGGGACTCACCACCGAAGGTGGAGGCGGCGGAGGCGCGTCACGCAGCACGTCGCCCACACCAGCCAGGGGCGTGCCGCTGGTGGCATTGTCGATAACGGCGGCAGCCTGATCGCGCCAGTGATCGCGCGTGTCCTTATCACGGGTGAGCCAATAGGCGGCTCCGCCCACCAACAGCACCGCCAGCAGGGCCAGAACCACAACCTTGCGCCCTCCCCTGCCCGGAGCAGGATCGGGAAGATTGACAATACCCGGTACTCCGGGTTCCTTTTTATCCAGTTTCATGCGCTACTCCTTCAACAGCGGCGTGCGAAAAATCTGATCACACCGAGGCGCAAAACCCCGCACAGGACGTTTTCGGCCCCGCAGGATACCCGTATGCGGGCTCTTACCGCTTTGCTGATGCTAGCATTGCTTTTCGGGGCTGTGAAGATATTTTCTAGACTCTCCGGGGCCAAAACGGTGGCGGAACGGTGGCAACAGCAGCACATTGCACCCGGCAACGGGGAGGGCTATAGTGCGGGTCTGTTCGCTCTTACTGTCATCTACCTACTACCCAAGAGGCGCGCATGCTGAATCCCCCTAACATTCTCACTATCGCCGGGTCCGACTCCGGCGGCGGTGCGGGCATACAGGCAGACCTGAAAACCATTATGGCCATGGGCGGCTACGGCATGAGCGTCATCACGGCTCTTACCGCCCAAAACGGCCTGGGCGTCACGGGCATACACGCCCCTGATCCCGACTTTGTGGCTCTGCAACTGCACACTGTGCTTGACGGTTTTTCCATCGCGGCCGCCAAGACAGGCATGCTTTTTTCCGCCCCCATCATCAGGGCCATAGCTCCCATACTGCTCCAGCGCAGCTTTCCGCTTGTCGTGGACCCGGTTTCCGTAAGTCAGAGCGGCAGCAATCTTTTGCATGAAGACGCCGTCAGCGCCCTCATCAACGACATTATTCCCGGCTGCGATCTGCTGACGCCCAACAGGCCCGAAGCCGAAATGCTGACCAACACCACCATAGACACGTTTGAAGACGCTGCAGCCGCTGGCGAAAAACTGCTGCAAATGGGCGCACGAGCCGTGCTTATCAAGGGCGGTCATATGGAAAGCAGCGTTGTGGTTACGGACTGCCTGTGCATCAATGGAGAGGCCCCCAAGGCATTGCCGCAGGCCAAGGTGGACACCACAAACAACCACGGCACGGGCTGCACGCTTTCTGCGGCCATTGCGGTGGGCCTTGGCAAGGGGCTGCCCCTGCAGGTGGCCGTGACGCGGGCACAGGAGTACCTTAACCTTGCCCTGCGCCGCAGCTACACCCCCGGCAAAGGAGCCGGGCCTGTCAACCATGCGGCGGCCCTCAACGTCTAGAGCATTTAAACTTGAAATGCCCGCGCACGGCAGGCAAAAGCCTGCCTGCCCGCATTTCCTGGCAAGGACTTTTCAAAAAAATCCCTGCAGAGCAGGCAAGCCATTTCATTCGTAAGCTGCTCTGGTTGTACAAAACCCGCAACGCGGGCTGGATTTTTGCCCCTGCTGGCGTGTCGGCTATTTCTCCACCTGCCCCATCACGCGCTTTCTCCTATCATTATATATAGCAGGCAGCGCGATGATGGAGCGGCACTTTGCCGACAACAGCCCCTATGCCCGCCCCTTGTGGTTGCACCAGTTTGGTTGCCGTTACGGCCGCGCGTGGCGTAAAGGCTTTCCGCCACGGTTCGCAATTTTGCGGCAGACGGTCTTTCAGGTGCGCCGCGCAAAACAGGGGGATAGTCATGCGCGAACAGGCTCCCGCGCAGCTTGCCCGCGCAGGTTGCCCGCGTAAGTTGCCCGCGCAGAGTACTCGCGCAGACGCCGCAAGCGCCAAATCGTTTCTTCGCTTGGCTCGAAGCTTGCCCCGAAGCTTGGCCCGCTGTTTGCAGATAATGAAAACGGATGCCCCGCAGGTGTCAAAAAAAAGGCGGTATGCGCGTGCCCTTCCGTTTCAAGATGCAAAAAGTGCTGGATTACCGGGAACAACTGGAAGAAGAAGCCAAGGTCAACCTGGCCATCCAGCGTGCCCGGCTGGCCGAAGCACAGGATCGCCTGGACAAAATCAAGTCCGAGCTGCGCCAGGCCGAAGACCGCCTTGTGGGCGCAGTTCTTATGGATGCCGCCGAACGCTGGGTGCTTGAGCAATACGTTAAAGGCCTGCGGGCCGACGCCGCGCACGAAGCCCTGCAGGTACGCATGCTGGAACAACTGGCTGAAGAGGCCCGCCAACTGCTGGCCGAACGCGCCATCGACAAAAAGCTGCTGGAAAAGCTCAAGGAAAGGCAAAAGCAGCACTATGCCCGTGAGGAACAATTGAAGGAGCAACGCACCAATGACGAAACAGCCACACTCCGCTACAAAGCTCCGACTCTCTAAGCTGTTCCGCTGGCTGGCGGTGCTTTGCTTTATCAAGCTCTCCATGCTGTGCATGCTGCTTCTTGATGTGCCCCTGCCTTCATGGCTTGGCGGCGCGCCGTCGCAAACGGCCTTTGTGCCTCCGGCGGACCCGCTTTCCGAGGCCGCTGTTATGGACAAGCTCACCGCGCTTGTGGCGGCCAGCCGTCAGGGAAACGACAAAAGCGCCGAACCCGTGGATCTGCCCGCAACGCCGCAGCGCGCCGCTGGCGCATCCCTTGCGCACGCGGCCCCTGGCACGGCCCCTTCCGCGGAACAGGGCGCGGCCCCTGGCGCAGAGCTGGGCGCGGCCCCTGGCGCAGGTCATGCACCCCAAAATTCGCCCGCTGATCGGCTTGCCAAGGATCAGGCCCATGCGCCGCAGGGCTCTGCCGCAGCAAAAATGGCGGCCGCCGCGCAACCCCGTGGCGCTGCTGCAGGGGGACGGGTGCTGGATGCGAACGCCCTGCCCTCGCCCATGATGCCAGCGGGCGTAGCTCCCATCAGTCATGCCGCCGAGCAGCAACTTTTCACCCCGCCCGACATCAGCCAGCCCGCGCCCCTGCCTGCGCCCCTGGCCCAGCCGGGCGTCAGTGCGCCAGCGCATGCCAGCCCTGACGCCACCACTGCCGCGTCAAAAAATTCTGCCGAGCACAGCTGGCTGGACGCCCTGGGCCGTTTGCCCATCCCGGCCCTTGGCAGCGTGCAAGCCGCCCACGCGGCCGCCCAGGACATGCCCGTGCCGCAAACCCCGCCCATGGGCCAGACAACGCCCTTTGCGCCCGCCGCGCAGACCGCGCCCTATTCCCTGCCCGGAGCCCCGGATATTCCGTCCAACATCCCGCGCGGCCAGAGTACGGACGGCGCGCCCCTGCCGCCACGCGGCGCTTCGGGCTTTGGCGATTCAAGCGCGGGCAGCGTCCCCTCCCTGCCCATGAGCAGCCAGACAGGCGTGCCCGCACCCCCGACGCCTACCGTGCGCCCGTCGCAAACGCCCACTGATCCCAATATCAAGGCGCAGGAACTGGCCCGCCAGCAGCAGGACATCCTCATGCTGCGCCAGCAGATGGATCAGCGCCTCAAGGACATGCAGAGCGCCGAAGAAAAGATGAAGGGCATGATCCGCGAAGCGCGCGGCATTGAGGATGAAAAAATCCGCCGACTCGTGCTCACCTATACCCAGATGAAACCCAAGGCCGCCGCCAAGGCGCTGGAAAGTATGGATGAACGTGTAGCGGTACGCATTCTTACAGGCATGTCGCCCAAGCAGTCGGGGGACATCCTCACCTACGTCAATCCGGCCAAGACAGCCAAACTGACGGAAATCATCACCCGCATGAAGCTGCCGGAATAATGCGCCTCAAACTACTCATCTCCTACGTGGGCACTGGCTACAGCGGCTGGCAGATACAGGAAAAGCCCAAGCCCCCGCCAACGGTTCAGGGCGCGCTTGAAGCCGCCCTGCTCCAGATCTCGGGGCAGCACGTGCGTGTGCATGGCTCTGGCCGCACGGACTCCGGCGTGCACGCGCATGGTCAGGTGGCGCATTGCGACGTGCCTGACGCCCGTGCGGGGATGGACTGGCGGCACAGCCTCAATGCGGTGCTTCCGCGCGATATCCGCGTTCTGGAAGCGGTACGGGCGGCACCGGATTTTCACGCCCGCAAGGACGCACTGCGCAAAACCTATGTCTATCAGTTCTGGCAGGACAGGCGTTTTATACCGCCCCATCTCCGCCCCTTTGTGTGGAACTGCGGCCCGCTGGATCAAAATGCCATGCGCGACGCCATTCCGTACCTGCTGGGCACGCACGATTTTGCGGGGCTGCGCAATGCGGGCACGGATGTAGAAAATACCGAACGCACCCTGCTGGCCGCCCGTCTGATAGAGCTGCCCCCCTGCGAATTTTATCCGCCCCACGCCCCCATGCTACGCCTTGCCGTCACGGCCGACGGCTTTTTAAAGCAGATGGTGCGCAACATGGCCGGTCTTCTGGCCGCCTGCGGCCAGGGCAAGATGCAGCCAGAACAGATACCCGCGCTGCTGGCAGCGCATGACCGACGGGCGCTGCCCTCGGTGACGGCCCCTCCTGAAGGGCTGGCACTCGCCTGCGTGGAGTACGCTCTGCAGACCTAAAGCATTTTCGCATTGAGAATATCTATTCTCGCGGTAGCCGTTGCCCTCTCCTGCGAGCTTGCCTGCACCGTTGGCGGCAATCGCCTTACGGGGCAGGACAGCCCTGTGTCACAACGCCTGAAGCTGCGCTTACGCCTCCGCGGCGGGCGTCTGCTCCCGCATCCGCCAGAACAGTTTTAAAGAAAACTTGCTCCAGACTAGATTACCTTTGAAATGCTTCACACTTCCATTTGTGGATCCACGCCACGCCCTGCCTGCAAATCCAGCTCCTTTTTTTTCGGCAAGCGCAAAAAAATTATACCGGCGGTAACATATATGTAACATACTGAATTTATAGCCCACTTAATTTTTTTTCTCGCCTGCGGACAAAAAAAAACTGACTCTCAAAAAAAAATTACCGTGTAAAAAAACTTTAACATTATGATTTCATGTGGTTTTTTAATTTTTCTTTTTTTTTAATCCAAAGAGGGTTAAAATTTTTGCACGATAATGCTTGCAATGTGTTCGAGCCTTTCCTATAGTTGGCCCGAAGCGGACATCCGCTCCACAGGCGTGTACAGAAACAACGTGCCCTGACTGGGCAAAATAAAGGAAGGTTAACCATGAAAAAGATCGCGACTCTTCTGTTGGCGGCCGGTCTGGTGTTCGGCGCTGCTACAGGCGCCAGCGCCATTGACTTCAAGGCCAAGGGCCAGTGGATCATGAGCTTTGACTACGGCCAGAACGGCAACTTCACCGGCGGCAACGGCCGCACCGGCTACAACAAGAGTGAAGACGAGTTCGAAGCCAACCAGCGCGTGCGCCTGCAGTTGGACGCCGTTGCCTCCGAATCCCTGTCCGGTACCGTGTTCTTTGAAATCGGCAAGTCCACCTGGGGCAAGGCTGGCAGCAACACCGCTCCTTCCGGTGGCGCCCTTGGCGCTGACGACAACAACTCCATCAAGCTGAAGAACGCCTACATTGACTGGCTCGTTCCCCAGACCGACCTGAAGATCCGCATGGGCATCCAGGGCATGGCCCTGCCCAGCTTCACCACTGAAAGCCAGGTCTTCAACGACGACGTGGCCGGCATCACCGCCTCCTACCAGTTCAACGAAAACGTTGGCGTGACCGCCCTGTGGGCCCGTCCCTTCAACGACAACTATGTGAACAACACCAGGACCACGCAGAGCAACTACATGGACAACGTTGACGTTGCCGCCCTGCTCGTGCCCCTGACCTTTGACGGCGTGAAAGTGACCCCCTGGGTCATGTACGCTGCCATCGGCCCCAATGCTTTCCGCGGCAATGATAAGAGTGGCGCCGACGGTTACTTCAACAACTTCGCCGGCACCTCCGCCAAGTTCCCCAAGGCTGGCATGATTCCCCTTGGTGGCGCTCTCCACAAGGACGGCACCCCTGTTACCGGCTACAAGCTGAACGAATACGGCAACACCATCTGGGCTGGCCTGACCGGCGAAGTGACCATGTTTGACCCCATCCGCATCGCGTGGGATGTCAACTACGGTTCCGCCAGCTACGACCAGAGCCGCCTCAACCGTTCCGGCTGGCTGGCTTCTCTGCTCGCCGAATACAAGCTTGACTGGGCCATCCCCGGCATCTACGGCTGGTACGGTTCCGGCGACGACGACAATCCTGCCAACGGCTCCGAGCGCATGCCCAGCCTGAGCGTGAACAACATCAACAACGCCTTCTCCAACTTTGCCTTCAACGGCAACCCCTACATCGCTCGTGAAGCCACCCTTGGCTACAGCATGTCTGGCACCTGGGGCGTGGGCGCTCGCTTGAAGGACATGAGCTTCGTGGAAAACCTGAAGCACACCCTTCGCGTGAACCTCATCGGTGGCACCAACGACCCGAACCTGGTCAAGAAGTTGAACCGCAACGGCCTCAGCCTGGCGCCTAACGCCGGTGGCGTCGACGGTACCGCTGGCATGGACCCCCTGTACATGACCTCGCAGGACTACGCCTTGGAAGTTGGCCTGACCAACACCTACAAGATGTATGACAACTTCACCATCATGCTCGACGCCGCCTACCTGGCTACCTGGCTTGACCAGTCCAAGTCCGTGTGGGGCAACAGCAAGTTGAACGGCAAGTCCGACGAAGTGCGTGATCCCTGGAACGTCAACGTGAGCTTCGTGTACTCTTTCTAAGAGAACAGAACTCAAGTTTCGCTATAAAGGGGAGCCGCAAGGCTCCCCTTTTTCTATTGCCTTTAGCCAGTTGAGCGCGCCTGCGCGGCAGGGGCATACGTCCACTCACTGCGCAAAATCCCTCACGTGAGGCATCCCACTTGCACTTTGGAAAACACGGATTAGAGCAATGTAACTTTTAAATTGCTCTGACGGCTGCGTGAGCAGACGTTCGCTACGGAGGTGTAAGCGCAGTTTATCTGCGCGATTAAACGCCGAAGTGAGCGTGTCTTTAACTTTGAGAATGTATATTCTCAAAGTTAATCTGCTCTAAAGAGCCTCCTGAAAACGCGCAGGTGTTTCGTTTGGCAAGGCGCAAACTTTTTTCAAGCAGGAGTGGACTCTTCCGTCCTCGGCTGTTTCAAAAAAGGTGAAGCAAGTCCCCAAACGGAAGAGATCAGCGTTTCCTTTGCTTCTTTCTGTTGGCAAGTTGCCCAAGGGTGGTTATATGGATGCCATGCAGAAACCGGAATCCTCAACCATCCCCCTTTCGTCCGGCGTTTACCTCTACAAGGATGAACGGGGCCGCATCATCTACGTTGGCAAGGCGCGTGTGCTGCGGCGGCGCGTGCTTTCCTATTTCAGGCCTGACGGGCTGCCCGCCAAGACCAAGGCCATGCTTTCCCATGCCGCAAGCATAGAATACCTCACCACCACCACGGAAAAAGAAGCGCTGCTCCTTGAGGCCAGCCTCATCAAAAAGCACAGGCCGCGCTATAACATCGTGCTGCGTGACGACAAGCAGTACGTGCTCTTTCGGCTGAACACCAAACACGACTTTCCCCGGCTTGAAATTGTTCGTCAGGCCAGGCGTGACGGCGCACGCTATTTCGGGCCGTTTACCTCGGCGCTGGCAGCGCGTGAAACGTGGAAGATCATCCACCGCGCTTTTGCCCTGCGCCGCTGCTCCGACAAGGCCATGAAAAACCGCGTGCGCGCGTGCCTGTACCATTTTATGGCACAGTGCCCCGCGCCCTGCATGAACATGGTGACGCCGCAGGAATACAATGAAAACGTCCGCAAGGTCTGTGATCTTTTGCAGGGACGCGCCGCGCCTCTGATGGACAGCCTGCGCGCGGCTATGGACAGGGCCTCGGAAGATCTGGAATTTGAAAAAGCCGCCATTTTGCGTGATCAGATTCGCGCCGTGGAGCGCACGGTGGAGCGTCAGGCCGCCGTACTGCCCGGTGGCGGCGACATGGATGCCGTGGGCCTCTTTCCGGCTGACAGGGGCCTTGCCCTGGGCATTGTCTTTGTACGGGGCGGCGCTGTGACGGATGGACGAGCCTTCTACTGGCCGGGCCTGGGCTTTGAGGACGCCCCGGAGCTGCTCTGGAGCTTTGTGAGCCAGTATTACAGCCAGGTCACGCCACCCCCTCGCATCCTCCTGCCCTGGCTGCCGCCTGACGCCGAGGATATGGAGCACGAGGATAGTGCCGTAATCCCGCTCGCCCAAGATCTGGCTCCCGCTTTGACTGCTCCTTCTTGCGCGAACCCGGATGCGGCCCCCATGCCTTCCGGGCCAGAAATCTCGGGGCCAGAAATCTCGGGGCCAGAAATCTCGGGGCCAGAAACATCGGGGCCAGAAACATCGGGCTCGGAATCCTTGGGGCCAGAATCCTTGGGGCCAGAATCCTCGGGGCCGCTAGCTTCGGGGTCGAACACATCTGCCAAAGAAACTTCCGGTACGGACGCGCTCCCCCCTGCCGGGCAGGCTGCCCCTAAAGGCGACACCGCAGCGCCATCCCCCCCTCCTGCCGCTTCCACTGCCCGCGAACTGCTGGAACAGGCCCTGTCCGACCGCAGAAATGGCGCCGTGCGCATAGTGCCGCCACAGCATGCCGGGGATAACCAGCTTGTGGACATGGCCCAGTCCAATGCCCGTGAAGAGGCGCGTCGTCAGGAACAGAAAAACGAACTGGGCATTCTGGACCGGCTGGCCCGCTCCCTGCACCTTGCGGGGCCGCCGCACCGCATCGAATGCGTGGACGTTTCCCATACAGGAGGGCAACAGACCCGTGTGGGACTGGTGGTTTTTGAAGAAGGCCAGCCCGCACGTTCACAGTACCGCGCCTATGCCATGCCCGACAGCGGCGACGACTATGCCACATTGTACGCCTGGGTGGCGCGCAGGCTTGAAAGCGGCCCCCCCTGGCCCGACCTGCTGCTTATTGACGGCGGGCGCGGCCAGCTGCGCACCATCCAGCGCGCGCTGCAGGAGGCAGGGCAGCCGGATCTTTTCGCCCTGGCCGCCATTGCCAAGGCCAGGGACGAGCAAGGCCACGCGGATCGACGCGCCGGCAATGTGGCCGACCGTATTTTTGTGCCCGACAGGGTCAATGCCCTGCCCCTGCGGGAAGGCGGGCCTGAACTGCTTTTTCTGCAAAATGTGCGCGACAGCACCCACCGCTTTGCCATTGGACGTCACCGCAAGGCCAAGCGCGGCGCGGCCCTTTCTGGCGAACTCATGCGCCTGCCCGGCATAGGGCCGGCCACGGCGCGTCTTTTGTGGGATCGCTTCGGCAGTGTGGAAGCCATGTGCGCGGCCACACAGCAAGATCTGTGCGACCTGCCCGGCATCGGCCCCGCCAAGGCCGCGCTGCTGCTGCAAAAACTTTCCGGCCTTCGGCATGCGTAACAATCCCATTGCTGCCAGGGGAGAATATTTTTGAAATGCTCTGTGGGGGAGGGACCCTTTTGCAAAAGGGTCTCCTCCCCCACACCCCCACCCCCTAAAATCTTTACTGTATTCTAGCGTATTCCAGGGGTTATCAGCACAATGCAGATCAAGAGCCACAGCCCCGCTGCGGCGCGTGACAGACCAAAGACGCTGCGTTTCCGCCCGCCTGCTCCCAGGCCCACCTGCCTGCCCCATACTCCCGCCCAACTCGCGCAGCCGCCTGAAAATCACGCCATAAGCCCGTTCCGGGCACGATTAAAAAGCCCCCAGCGTTAAAATTCTAAAAATCCCATTAAGATTTTGGTTTTTGCGTAAAAATGTTTATTGTTTTTCTCAGGCAGGCATTGACCTCAGGTATCACGGCCTTATTCTTGCATATTGAGACGCGGCCACGCACAATACGGCCGGTACAGCCCGAACACGAGTCCCAAAAGGGCGGCGCGAGCGGGAGCACGATTCGCACGGGGGAGCACAGAATGTCAGTATCTTACAAGGATTATTACAAACTGCTGGGAGTAGAGCGCACGGCCAAGACCGAGGACATTTCCAAGGCCTATAAAAAGCTGGCGCGCAAATACCACCCCGACCTGAATCCCGGCGACAAGCAGGCTGAGGACAAATTTAAAGAAATCAACGAGGCGCACGAGGTTCTTAAAGACCCGGAAAAGCGCAAGCTGTACGACCAGCTTGGCCCCAACTGGCAGCATGGCCAGCAGTTCCAGGGCGAGCCGGGTTTTGAAAACGTACACTTTACCTTTGGCGGCAAAAGCTTTGACGGATCAGGGTTTTCAGACTTTTTTGAAACCCTTTTCGGCGGAGCGGCTGGCGGCCAGTCCGGCAACCCCTTTGGGGGTTCTTTCGGCGGGCAGTCCGCAAGACAGCCCGGCGGCCGTGGCGCGCAATTCGGCCCAGACCCCTTTGGCGGCTTTTCCGCCCGTCCCAGGCGTGGCCGGGATGTGGAGGCCGAGTTGCCCCTGACGCTTGAAGAAGTGCAGAAAGGCGGCAGCCGTACCGTGTCGATCCAGGGCCCGCAGGGCCCCAAGACGCTGGAAGTCAACGTGCCCTCGGGCATACGCGAAGGGGCCAAACTGCGGCTGGCCGGACAGGGCGACCCCGCGCCTGGCGGCACCCCCGGCGATCTTTTTTTACGGGTGCGCTATCTGCCGCACAACACCTTCAAGGTGGACGGCGAAAATCTGCAATGCGACCTGGCCCTGGCCCCCTGGGAGGCCGCACTCGGCGCGAGGGTTGAAGTGCCCACGCTGGAGGGGCATGTGGAAATGCAGATTCCCGCTGGCTCCAGTTCCGGCCGCAAATTCCGTCTGCGCGGCAAGGGCCTGGGCGCGGTCGACAAACGTGGCGACCTGCTGGCCAGAGTCATGATTAAAACGCCAGCGCAACTGTCCGACGCCGAACGCGAACTCTGGCAGAAACTGGCGGATACGTCGGCCTTCAAGGCCCGCGCATAACGCCTGGTGGAGGGTTTTAGCATGAGCATGACACCCAAAAATCCCACCCTGCCCGCGCCGACCACGGTCATGGTATGGGAAGAATTTGTTCAGGTTACTGGCATAGACCCCGAGCGTCTTCACGAACTGCTCGCTCTGGGCTGGCTTGAAACGCGCGGCGCGGCCGAACGGCAGCACCTTTTCCGCGATGCGGACATTTACCGCGTGCGCAAGCTTGAGCGTATCTGCTGCGATTTTGAGCTGCCCGTTCTTGGCGGCACCATTATCGTGGACCTGCTTGAGCGTATTGATGCCCTGGAGCGTGCGGTGAACAGCCTCAAGAATTTTGAAGATTAGGGAAACGCTGATTTATTCCGTTTGGCGGCGTTGCTTCACTTTTTTTGAAACAGTCGAGGACGGAAGAGTCCACTCCTGCTTCAAAAAAAGATCGCGCCTTGCCAAACGGAATAACTGAGCGTTTCCAGGAGGCTCTTTAATCAGCGTTTCCTTAGGAACTGATGCAGAGTTTTGCTATAGCAGAACCAAAAAATATATTTTGCCGCCCCTAACGGCGCGGCATTGTCGGAGGAATCCATATGGATATTAACAAATTCACTGAAAAAGCGCGTGAAGCCGTCAGCGAAGCCCAAAGCCTCGCCGCAGGCATGGGCCATCAGGAAACGGACGTCGAGCACCTGGCCCTGGCCCTTACCCAACAGGAAAACGGCATCGTGCCGCGCATTCTGGATCAGATGGGCGTGCAGCCCCGTGCCTTTGCTGTGGCCGTTGAAGGCGCGCTGCGCAAGCGCCCCTCCGTGTCTGGCGGCGGCATGGACCCCACCAAGATCATGATCACGCAGCGTCTGGCCAAGGTTCTGGGCGACGCCCAGAACGAAGCCAAACGCATGAAGGACGAATACGTCAGCGTTGACCACCTGTTCGCGGCTTTGACCGAAGTGCCCTCTTCCACATCTCTGGGCGAGGTGTTCAAAGAGTACAAGATCACCCGCAGCGCCTTTGTGGCCGCCATGGAAGAACTGCGCGGCGGCGCGCGCGTGACCAGCGCCAACCCGGAAGACACCTTTGAAGCCCTGAACAAGTACGCGCGCGATCTGGTGGAAGCAGCCCGTCAGGGCAAGATGGATCCGGTCATCGGCCGCGATGCAGAGATACGCCGCGTTATCCGCATTCTTTCGCGCCGCACCAAGAACAACCCTGTTCTTATTGGTGAGGCTGGCGTTGGCAAGACCGCCATCGTTGAAGGCCTGGCCTTCCGCATCGTCAAGGGCGACGTGCCCGAGGGCCTCAAGGGCCGCAAGCTCTTCGCCCTGGATATGGGCGCGCTCATCGCCGGCGCGAAGTATCGCGGCGAATTTGAAGAGCGCCTCAAGGCCGTTCTTAATGAAGTGGAGAAAAGCGAAGGCCATACCATTCTTTTCATTGACGAACTGCACACCATCGTGGGCGCGGGCAAAACCGAAGGCGCCATGGATGCGGGCAACCTGCTCAAGCCCATGCTGGCGCGCGGCGAACTGCACTGCATCGGCGCCACCACCGTGGACGAGTACCGCAAGTATATTGAAAAAGACCCGGCCCTGGAACGGCGCTTTCAGCCTGTCATGGTGGACGAGCCCACGGTGGAAGACACCATTTCCATCCTGCGCGGGCTCAAGGAACGCTTTGAGGTGCACCACGGCGTGCGCATAAGCGACTCGGCCATTGTGGAAGCCGTGGTGCTCTCGCACCGCTACATCACGGACCGCCAGTTGCCCGACAAGGCCATTGACCTTATTGACGAGGCCGCGGCCCTCATCCGCACAGAAATAGACTCCCTGCCCGCGGATCTGGACGAAGTGAACCGCAAGGTCATGCAGCTTGAAATCGAGCGCGAGGCCCTGCGCCGTGAAACCGATGCGGCTTCACGCGACCGCCTTGAAAAGCTTGAAAACGAACTGGCCGATCTGCGCTCCGATCAGGCCGAACTGCGCAAGCAGTGGGAAAGCGAAAAAGGCTCCATCAATCAGGTGCGCGAGATCAAGGAGCAGATCGAACAGACCAAGCTGGCCATCGAGCAGGCCGAGCGCGCCTACGACCTCAACAAGGCCGCCGAACTCAAGTATTCGAAACTGCTTGAACTTGAGAAAAAGCTGGCTGACGCGGAAGTGGCGGGAAGCAGCGACGCCAATGGCGCGCGCCTGCTCAAGGAAGAAGTGCGGCCCGACGACGTGGCCGAAATTGTCGGCAAATGGACGGGTATACCCGTTACCCGGCTGCTGGAATCGGAACGCGAAAAGCTGCTGCGTCTGCCCGACCAGTTGCATGAGCGCGTGGTTGGTCAGGACGAGGCCGTCACTGCCGTGTCCGACGCCGTGCTGCGCGCCAGGGCCGGTCTTTCCGACCCTGACAGGCCCACAGGTTCGTTCATCTTCCTTGGCCCCACGGGCGTGGGCAAGACCGAGCTTTCCAAGGCATTGGCCGAAGCGCTCTTTGACACTGAAGACAACATGGTGCGTCTCGACATGAGCGAGTATATGGAAAAGCATTCCGTATCCCGCCTCATCGGCGCGCCTCCAGGATATGTGGGCTATGACGAAGGCGGCCAGCTTACCGAGGCCGTGCGGCGCAAACCCTATTCCGTCATTCTTTTTGACGAAATAGAAAAAGCCCACCCCGACGTCTTCAATACCCTGCTGCAACTGCTGGACGATGGCCGCCTTACCGACAGCCAGGGACGCACGGTGGATTTTCGCAACTGCATCGTCATCATGACGTCCAACATCGGCTCCATGCATTTGCTGGACGGCATCGAGGCGGACGGAACCCTGAAAGAAGGCGCACGCGAAAGGGTTATGGAAGACCTGCGCGCGCACTTCAGGCCGGAGTTCCTCAACCGTGTTGATGAAACCGTGGTCTTTCTGCCGCTGCGGCGCGACCAGATCAGCCGCATTGTCGAATTGCAGATGGCCCGCCTGCGCAAACGCCTTGAAGACCGCAAGATCAGGCTGAGCATGACCGACGCGGCCAAGAGCTTCATCAGTGAGGCCGGGTACGACCCCATCTACGGCGCACGGCCCCTCAAGCGCTACGTGCAGCAGGCGGTCGAAACCCCGCTGGCCCGTCTGCTGGTGGGCGGCAAGATCCGCGACGGTCAGACCGTGACCGTGGACGTGAAGGACGAACAGCTCACCTTCACGGCCAACCAGTAAAATATCCATAGTACCCGGCTGTTGCCAGGCCGGGAATTGTTAGGGCCCCGTGCGGTTTTCCGCACGGGGCCTGTTTTTTACGGGTATTGCGAACGCACGCAGCATCGGCGTTGATAGCTTCACCATTCCCTTTGAGGCAACCCAATCTCAAACCACTGTGACCGGAAGATGCTGCCGTCAAAGCCGATATGCACCTCGCCACGCGGCAGGCCGGAAATGGCCGCCCAACGGCAGACGTTTCACGGCCGCCTCCTGCGTTGCCGAATGTCTACTGGATGTCTTCAGGCTTTACCACAATCCAGTTCTTGTCGGCCGTGACGGGCTGACCCAGCTCCTTCTGCCGTGCGGCGGCCTTCTTCCACATGCCTTCCATTTTTTTCATGGCGCTGTCTTTGCGATTGACCCAAACGCGCGCCCCGCCCTTTTCCACGTCCACGCCGTTCAGCAGCATGAAGCCGTCGGAAATGGGCGTGTCGCCGCCCACAATGAGAGGTTTTTTCCACTGGTCAATATAGCCGAGTATGGTGCCCATCTTGCCCTCATACCAGGTCATGGGATTCATGAGGTAGGAGGTCAGCAGAAGATCGAGATTTTTCTTCTGGTCATACTTGCCCTTCTCAATCTGCAGGCGCGAAGTGGTCAGTTCGCCTGTGGCGGGGTCCTTGAGCAGCATGGTGACGCCAATGACGTTTTCGGGCTTTACGTTGTAACCGTATTTGGGATCGCTGGCCACCATGCGCACCAGTTCTTCACTGGCGGCGGTCATGACATAGACATCAATGCCGTTCTCCATAAGCCTGGCGTACAGTTCCTGCATGCCGGTAAAGGGCTTGGGCGGGTTGATGCTGGCCTCCTTGACGGTGTCCCCGCTGTAGTATCTGGCCTTGAGAGGTTTGCCGTACTCCATGAGCCCGTCCACATGGCCCTTGAGTTCCTTGAGGGTAAAGCCCGAGAAGACCTGCGCCACCCAGGGGTAACAGATCAGATCGTCCACTTCGCAAAGTCGGTAGTAGTAGCTGACCAGGCCTTCCTTGAAACCCTTGGTGTCCTTGAAAGGAATGAGCCGCAGCTCCGGGGGCAGGGATTCGCGCGTGAGCGCTCCCTTCATTTCCATATAAGCGAGCAGAGATTCTTCAAGATCATAGCGATAGCTCGTGTTGTCCATGTCAAAAACAGCATAATTGCCCTGATTGGCATTCTTTTCGATAATCATATCCAGCTGTTTTTTGGCAGGGTCAGGCCAGTGCTTTAATTCCGCCGCCGCAATGGATGCCGAAGCCATCAAGAGCACAACAAACATTGAACCAACCATGGACCCAAGGAACATTTTTCGCATTACAGACCTCCTTAAAAGTTTAACAATCTTTATGACGATGTGCATACAGTCGTCATAAACCAACAGTTACGCGACAATGTCATAGTGCAAACAAAAAAATGCTATATTCTTTCGAATATAACATTCCTGTAAAGGGGAAGGTCAATAGGTTTTTTAAATTTTGCTGTTCGCAAGCATGAATTATCCGAAATACAAATACGTATTAAAATATAAAATCGCTTATATCATATCTGACACAAGCGCAGGTAAAATCAGGCTGTATCCGGATGGAATCAGACATGAAAAAAGCGGTGCCAGGCCACAGCCTGAACAACCGAAGTGATGGATTGAAAAAAAGCGCGGGCGCTTTTTTCGGTGGGATGTTCCGGCGGGGCAGGTTCGTGCCCTGCGTACCAGGGCAGCGTGCGCATCAGCGCGGCCAGCATATGGTCATAGGACGGCGCAAGCACATCCTGCGGGCGGCTGCGGCTGGCGTCTTCTCCCTGTGCGCAGGGAGTTCCGAAAACCATGTACTGCCGGCAGGCCACCGGCCGCACGGGGTAAACCAGGCAAGCGCCGTCATGAAGAAAGGGACAGGGCGAGGCAATATCCCGCTTTTGCCCCTCATAGCCCGACAGCCTTTGCACCAGACCGGCAAGGCTGTCCTGCGGCAGCCTGTGGCGGGCGTAACAATGCAGCGCCAGCACTTCCAGCGGCGTTACAGGGATGGGCTGTCTGCAGCATTGCGCACACCCCGTGTGACAGGCAGGCACACGCCCGTCCCGGCCTGTGGCCACCTTCACGCCCAAATCCACCACAGCATAAGCGTCAAACAGAAGGCCAAGGTCAGGGTGGCGGCGTTCAAGGGACGGATCAGTATACCTGAACGCCCGCGCCTCCGCAGGCCACGCTAACGGCATGGCCCGCGTTCCAGCTGCCTGGGATCACGCATTGTCAGTACCCTTTTCTGCAGCGACCTTTTCCGCAGAATCTGTACCTTTCTCGGCACGGTTACGGCGCGAGGGATTTTTTTCATTGACGTCCGCCTCATGGGGCTTGACGGTTTCGCCCGAAGCGGCGGCAGGCGTGAACCCGCCATTGACAGGCGTGAACCCGGCAACGGCGGCAGGCGTAAACCCGCCAGCGGCGGGTGGCGTCGCAGGGGCGGAAAACATGACGTCCCTGCTTTCGCCCTTGTGCTTGAGGCTTTCACCCCGGCTGATAAAGTACACATGCTCGGCAATGTTGACAGAACGCCGCCAGATGCGCGTCAGCGAGCGCGTCACCAAAATTATGTGCATGGCCTGGTGGGGTTTGAGGGTATTCTGCGGGTCAGAAAGCCCTTCCATAAGCCCCTGGATGATGCGCACTTCCGTCTGCACGGCTTCGTCATCGCCCCGGCTCATGATAAGCGCTCCCTGGGCGTCGTTCTCGCGAAAGACCCGCACCGCGTTTTCAAAAGCTTCACGCGCGCTCACGTAAAGCTCGCGCACGTGCGGTATCACGCTGAAGCCCGGCATTTCCTGCATGAGGGTGGCCTGTTCAGCCATGCTCACGGCCTCGTCGCCAATGCGCTCCAGATCCACCACCATGCGCAGGGATGTGACCACAAAACGCAGGTCACTGGCCACAGGCTGCGACCGGGCCAGCAGCCGCAGGGCCATTTCGTCAATTTCATTTTCCAGGGCGTCGATGGCCACGTCGCTTTCGATAACGGCAGCGGCCCTGCCCGGATCGTTGGACACAAGGGCCTTGCCCGCTTCTTCCAGCGCAATGCCCACACTGGCGCACATGACCAGAAGCCGGGTACGCAGGGTCACAAGCAGTTGTTGCAGATAATTGGCCTGTTGCATGACAGTCTCCTGAAAATCGCGCTGTATGTTCTGGCCGTAGTGCGGCCATATCTGGTTTGGTTTTGAATGCGAACAAAGGCCTCTGGGCCAAAAGACAAAACCAGTGCCGCCTAGCCGAAACGCCCGGTGATATAGTCTTCGGTCTGTTTTTTGGCAGGCCGAGTAAACATGATGTCCGTGGCATTATACTCAATGAGTTCGCCCATATAGAAAAACGCCGTCGTGTCGGACACGCGGGCGGCCTGCTGCATGTTGTGGGTGACGATAATGATGGACAGGGACTCGCGCAGCTCACGTATGCTTTCTTCAATCTTTTGCGTGGCTATGGGGTCCAGGGCGCTTGCGGGTTCGTCCATAAGCAGCACTTCGGGTTCCACCGCCAGGGCGCGGGCAATGCACAAACGCTGCTGCTGCCCGCCGGAAAGGCCGATGGCCGGAGCTTGCAGGCGGTCTTTCACCTCATCGAAAATGGCGGCCCTGCGCAGAGAAAGCTCAACTTTTTCAGCGATAAGGCTCTCATCCCTGAGGCCATTGACCCGCAAGCCATAGGCCACGTTTTCGTAAATGGTCTTGGGAAAGGGGTTGGGCTTCTGAAAAACCATGCCCACCCGGCAGCGCAGCGAAACCACATCCGTATCCGGGCGGTTCACGTCCTTGCCGTCCAGCAGGATTTCTCCTTCCACCCGCGCGCTGGGCACGAGGTCGTTCATACGGTTCAGACAGCGCAAAAAGGTGGATTTGCCGCAGCCCGACGGGCCGATGAGAGCCGTCACCTTGCAGGGCTCAAAGGCCAGAGACACTTCGTGCAGGGCCTTGTGCTGCCCATAATAGACACTGACGTTGCGTGCCAGCAGATGTTCCTTCATGACTATGCTGCTCCGTGAACGGAAGTAAGAGTGAAAACAAGGGCCGTATTGCCGTCAGAAGCCGGGCTCTCCGCCCGGATGCTGCCGCCGTGCCTTTCAATGATGTGTTTGCAGATGGCAAGGCCAAGGCCGGTGCTGGCCTGTCCCCTGTGCCGCTCGACCTGATAGAAGCGCTCAAATATGCGCTCGAGGTCCTGCTTGGGGATGCCCGGGCCGTCGTCGGTTACGCGAAAGACGACGCTGTCGCCGACCTGCCGCGCGCTCACGCGGATGCTGCCGCCCTCTGGCGCGTATCGGCCCGCGTTTTCCAGCAGATTGCGAAAAATCTGGGTCAGATGTGGCGGACTGGCCATGACACGGCAGTCAGCCGGGATCTGTGACTCCACCTTGCAGCGCCTGCGCTCCAGCACTTCACGGCACATGCCCGTGGCCTGCGCCAGAGCATCGCGGGGGTCCACCGGGCCAAGCTCAAGGCTGCCGCTCTTGCCTTCAAGGCGCGCCAGGGTGAGCAGGTCTTCCACCATGCGTGAAAGGTAGGCCCCGTGCTTGAGAATGATCTCGCCAAAGCGGCGGCATTCAGGCGGGCCGTCCAGACTGACGAGGGTTTCGGCATAACCCTGTATGGCCGTAAGGGGCGTGCGCAATTCGTGCGACACGTTGGCCACGAAGTCCCTGCGTACCCTCTCGAGCCGCATGAGCTCCGTTATGTCGTGAAACACGGCCACAGCGCCCAACTGCCCGCCCTTTTCCGTGTCGGCGGATGTGGGCAGCGAAATGCAGACCGACATGACCTGACCTGAAGGCAGCTCAAGATGCAGATAGCGCTGCATGCGGCCGCTTTCTGCGGCGAGTCCTTCATTGCTGCCGTCCTCGCCGTCCTCGCCAGCCTCGCCATCCTCAAAGCCTTCAAGGTCTGGCGCGACCGGATATTCATCGCCTCTCTGGGCACCATCTGTCTGGGCACCATCTGTCTGGGCATCGGCTGTCTGGGCCTTGGCTGCGTCACTACCTGCCGCGCCCTGGCCCGCAGGCCTTTCGCCCGCCACAAGTTTCGGCACAAGTTCCGGGTAGTCCTGCGCCACGGAGGCGGCAAGGGCCAGCGCCCGCTGGCGCGCATGGTTACGGGCTTCCGCCTCTGCCATGAGGTCGTCAACAGCATTTTGCAAAGGCGGCGATGGGATGACTTCAACCACCTGAGCGCCCAGAGCCGACGCGGCATCGGGAAATTCCCTGGCCAGCGCCCTGTTGCAGCGGCGGATGCGCCCGCGCGGGCCAAGCACAAGCACCCCGTCGCTCATGGTATCGAGGATGCTTTCAAGCTGGGCTGTCTGTTCGGCCGCCGCACGGATGTGCTCCTCGATATTTTCGGCCATGCGGTTCACGGCGTCTGCCAGAGGCGCGAACTCGCGCCCTGGAATGCGGCGCAGGCGACGCTGAAAGTTGCCCAGCGATATGGCCTCCACCACAGACACCATCTGGCTTAACGAGCGCCGCAACGCTCCGGACAGCAGCCCGGCCAGCACCAGTGAAAGCGCCACGGTAATAAGGCCAATGCGCGTGAAGACGGCAAGCTGGCTGTCTATAATCTGCCTGAGGCTGACCAGCGGCACGGAAACGCGCAAAATGTCGCCGTTTTGCAGGGCCACTGCCGCATAGGCCAGATCAGTGCCCAGGGTGCCGCTGGGCCGGATGGTAAAGCCCGGCTTTCCGGCCATGGCCTCGCGTACTTCGGGCCTGTCGGCATGATTGTCCAGACGGGTGACGGGCTGCGCTCCGGGGGCAGTATCGCCCAGCACGCTGCCCTTGCTGTTCAGCAGAGACAGGCGCTCTTCAGGCATATCAAGAATGGCCGCCAGTTGAGGAAGCCCGGATGTATGGTCGCCAAGCCTGTCCAGTATGGCCCCGGCCAGCACTGTTTCACGCACAAGACGTTCACGCGCGGAATCAAGCTGGGCCTTTTCAAACCAGGCCTTGCCGTAGAACACGGCCACAGCTATGGAAACCAGGGCCACGGCCAGCATGCCGTAAAAAATTCGGGTTCTGAATGAAAACATAGTTCCCTGCCAATGCGGCCTTGCCGCCAGCTTTGCTATGGGCCCCACGGGCGCAGCCCGCGCGGGCCTTTCTACTCCTTGATTCTGTAGCCGACGCCGCGTACCGTTTCCAGCATGGCGGCCGCGCCGCCGAGCTTGGCGCGCAAACGCCGCACATGGGTATCCACGGTGCGGGCATACCCTTCAAAAGAATAGCCCCACACCTTGTTCAACAGCTGCTCGCGCGTGCGCACTGCTCCCGCATGGCGGAGCAGGTCTTCAAGCAGACGAAACTCCGTGGCGGTGAGCGGCATTTCTTCGCCCTGCACCTCGGCCGTATGGGCTTCGGGCCGCAGGCGAATGCCGTGACGTTCGAGCACAGGGCTTTCACTGCTGCGCGTCCCGCGCCGCAATACCGCCCGAATGCGCAGCATGAGTTCACGCACGCTGAAGGGCTTGACCACGTAGTCGTCCGCCCCAAGGCTCAATCCCACGACCCTGTCCATTTCTTCGCCCCTGGCTGTCAGCATGAGAACCGGAATATTGGCGGTTTCTGACTGCGCACCCAGACGGCGGCAGACCTCAAATCCGTCAAAACCCGGCAGCATGACGTCCAGCAGCATCAGGTCGGGCATATGTTGCCGGGCCAGCTTGAGACCTTCATTACCGTCGGCTGCCTCCAGCACGCTGAAGCCTTCACGCTCAAGATTGAAACGTAAAAGTTCACGGATGTCGGCTTCATCTTCAACTATCAGTATTTGTTGACTCATAGTTCACACCTCTCTGACGCAGCCAGAGTACACCGCCTCATTGCGCCATTGTGATGGTGGATTTGTTACAATTGCGTGACGACCTGTAAAACTTAAAAAACCATGCCCCACGCGGGTTTGAAAAGCAATTGCGGGCTTCACGCAGTCTTCGTGGTTCTGTCATCATTCTGTAACAGAACAAGGCCAGAAAAGAGTCGCGGCGGGCGAAAACCGCCAATGTAGACCAATGTCACAAAGTATCAACAACAGGAGAAGACCCATGTCTTTCGACTTCAAGTCCCGCATGACCCGTTCCAGCGGCAAACTGCTTGCCGCCGCCCTTACCGTCCTTTGCCTGGGCGCTCCGGCCATGGCCGCCCAGCAGGTCGTCATCAACGGCTCCACCACGGTGTTGCCCGTGGTGCAGAAAGCCGGTGAAGCGTTCATGGCTTCCCACCCCGGCACGGAACTCAGCATTTCCGGCGGCGGTTCCGGCAACGGCATCAAGGCCCTGCTCGAAAAGCAGTGCGACATTGCCATGAGCTCGCGCGACATCAAGGATAAGGAAGTGGAAGCCGCCGCCAAAAACGGCGTGACCCCCCTGCGCACGCCCATCGCCATTGACGCCATCGTGCCTGTGGTCAACCCCGCCAACAAGGTGGCCGCGCTCACCGTTGAACAGCTGCGCGACATTTTCGCTGGCAAGATCACCAACTGGAAGGACCTTGGCGGCGAAGACGCCCAGATCGTGGCCGTCTCGCGCGACACCTCTTCCGGCACTTTCGAGTCCTGGGAAGAACTGGTCATGAACAAGGAGCGCGTCAGCCCCAAGGCCCTCATGCAGGCTTCCAACGGCGCTGTGGTGCAGACCGTGTCCAAGAACAAGAACTCCATTGGCTACGTGGGCCTCGGCTATGTGGACAAGTCCACCAAGCCCCTCAAGGTGAACAACGTGAACGCCAATGCTGAAACCGCCGTTTCCAAGCAGTGGCCCATTGCACGCGAACTTTACATCTTCACCAACGGCGCTCCCAAGGGCGTGGTGAAAGAATTTGTGGACTACCTCCTTGCCCCAGACAAGGGCCAGAAGGACGTGCGTGAAGTGGGCTACGTGCCCCTGAGCAAGTAAGACCACTTCTGCGAAATGGTTGCCTGGCGGTGCAATGACTCCGCCTTGCAACCATTTCGGGTGGTGACAAAGTTTTCCGGATTGACGAGAACTCCCGGATTGACGAGAACTCCCGGATGAACGGGAACTCCCGGATGGCTAAGGGCGCAATATGCCCTGCAAACAATTCCCGCATGGTGCGGGGTGGGCGGAACCACATTCCCCCTTGCCCGGCATATGCGCCACAAGTGCCAAAGACGCGGCTAGCGCGTCAGGAGAACGGCCCATGCGCTCCAGAGATCTGAAGGAAAAGCTGGTTCACTATATTCTCACCGGCATGGCGGCCAGCTCCCTGCTGGCCCTGGCCGGCATTGTCATATTTCTGTTTATGGAAGGCCTGCCGCTCTTTGCGCACTACTCGCCCATTGATTTTCTTTTTGGCAATCTGTGGTATCCCACAGAGGAGCCAGGGCTTTTCGGCATCTTTCCCCTGCTGGTGGCCTCACTGGCGGTGACGTTTTTTTCCTCGCTGCTGGCAGTGCCCCTTGGGGTACTTACGGCAGTATACCTGACGGAAATCGCCCATCCGGGCGTTCGCCGCATCATCAAGCCCTTTGTGGAACTTCTGGCCGCGCTGCCCTCGGTAGTGCTGGGCTTTCTGGGCATGGTGGTGCTGGCCCCCTTCTTACAGGACTATCTGAACGCGGCCACGGGCCTTAACCTTTTGAACGCCTCCCTGGTGCTGGCCTTCATGAGCGTGCCCACCATCTGTTCCGTATCCGAGGACGCCCTGTACAGCGTGCCGCGCGATCTGCGCGAAGCGTCGCTGGCGCTGGGCGCTACCCGCTGGCAGACCACGGTTCGGGTAGTCATACCCGCCGCGCTCTCCGGCATTGGCACTGCCGTCATGCTGGGCATGTCGCGGGCCATCGGCGAAACAATGGTGGTTCTTATGGTGGCTGGCGGCGCGGCCATCATCCCCACATCCCTGCTGGACCCGGTGCGGCCCATGCCCGCGTCCATAGCCGCCGAAATGGCCGAGGCCCCCTTCAGAGGCGAGCATTATCACGCGCTCTTTGCCATAGGCATTGTGCTCTTTCTGCTGACCCTGGCCTTCAATATGTTCGCCGGGCATATTGCCGAAAAACATCGTCAGGCCGGATCCTCCAGCTTATAGAGCAATTTCACTAGCGATGCTGTCGCCATCCGTAAGGCTTCTTCGTCGCCTAACGGCTGCCGCTTGAAATTGCTCCGGCGACTGCGTGAGCAGACGCCCGCCGCTGAGGCGCAAGCGCAGCTTCAGCGTTGCCCGCAGGGCTTACGGATGAAGACAGCCCCGCTATTTATTTGCGCTGTGACGCGCCGAAACGGGCGTCTTGGAAGCATCGAGAATGGATATTCTCAATGCGAAAATGCTATAAGGAACAGAACGGAGAAAACATGTCACAGGCATCATCTACACAGCACGATTCGCAGCCCGGCGCATCCACCCGCGTGATGCTGCCCTCCAGCGGCAGAGCCAGGGGCCGCGCACAGAACGTCATGTTCTTCTTTCTGCGCGGCGTGGCCGCCTGCAACGTTTTGGCCCTGATGGGCGTATGCGGCTTTTTGTTCTACAACGGCCTGCCCGCGCTGAACTGGGAGTTCATCAGCCAGTCCCCCCGCAACATGATGACAGAGGGCGGCATACTGCCCTGCATCATAGGCACGGCCATTCTTTCGCTGGGTTCGCTGCTGCTGGCCTTTCCCCTGGGTGTGGCCTCGGCTATCTACCTGCACGAATACGCCAAACGCAACGCCTTTGCCCGCTACGTGCGCCTTGGGGTCAACAACCTTGCCGGCGTGCCTTCCGTGGTCTTCGGCCTTTTTGGCCTGTCCTTTTTTGTGACCTTTTGCGGCTTCGGGGTCAGCATACTCTCGGGCATACTGACGCTTGCCGTGCTGACACTGCCCGTCATCATCGGCACCGCTGAAGAAGCCCTGCGCAACGTGCCGGACACCTACCGCGAGGCCTCCCTGGCCCTTGGCGCAACCAAGTGGCAGACCATCAGCCGCGTGGTGCTGCCCTGCGCCCTGCCCGGCATGCTCACGGGAGCCATTTTGGGCGTGGCCCGCGCGGCGGGTGAAACCGCGGCCATCATGTTCACGGCAGCGGTTTTTTATACGCCCAAAAGCCCGGATTCCATTTTCAGCTCCGTCATGGCCCTGCCCTACCACATGTACGTGCTGGCCACAGCCGGAACTGAAATTGCCAAAACCCGGCCCCTGCAATACGGAACCGGCCTTGTGCTCCTGCTGCTGGTTTTGAGCATGAATCTGCTGGCCATCCTTTTGCGCGACCATCTGCAACGCAAACGCTAACCCGCCTGAAGCCTTTCTTTCACTTCGCCCCTTTCACGATCCCTTCACGCCTTTTTCACAATAATCCGCCCGTCACCATTGATGACGGGCGGATGTTCTTTTGTGGAAATGAAGTCAAAAAGTATGAAAACCATCATCATATTTCCATATGCACCGTTTAGAGAAAGTTCAGAGATATATTTTAGCACAGCATACAAGTGAAATGGCTTAACTGCTCAGCAAGGATTATCCGGGAATCCTTGCCGTGAAATGCGAACAGGCAGGCTTTACCTGCCGCACGGAGCGTTTCACGCGTTCAATGCTTGAGCAGCACCGCAGGCAAACATACCCACAAGGGAGTATCAGATGCCACAGACGCCCCAATTTGATGTTTTGCAGCACAAGGTAACACAACCTTCATTCAATGTGGACCTGCATGTTCACTCGCGGCACTCCACAAATCCGTCACAATGGGCGTTACAGAAAATCGGCTGCAGCGAAAGCTATACACATCCCTCAAAAATATATGATATCGCCAGGTCCAGAGGGATGGATTATGTGACGATTACTGACCATGATACCATTGCGGGGGCGTTGGAAATAGCTCATTTGCCGCAGGTATTCATCAGCGAAGAAATTTCCGCATTTTTTCCTGATGACCGCTGCGAAATCCATGTACTTGCCTGGAATATCACTGAAAAACAGCACGAAGACATACAGCGCCTCAGAAGCAATATCTATGACCTCGTCCCTTACCTCATCCAGCAGAATATTCCACATGCCTGCGCCCATCCCTTGTGCCCTGCCAACGACAAACTGACCATACCGCACGTTGAAAAACTGATTCTGCTGTTTTCCGTATTCGAACTGAACGGGGCGCGCAATGATGTGCAGAATGAGGTTTTGCGCTCTATCGTGGCCGGGCTTACCCCGGAAATGACCACACGGTTTGAAGAAAAATACAATCGTGCATCTCTGGTCGCGCAGCCCTGGAACAAGCATTTCATGGCCGGGTCGGACGATCATTCCTCCTGCAACATAGCCAGAAGTTTTACACGCATTACCCCCGTGTGCGACAGCGGCAAGGGCAACACGCTTCCCGCTGCCGCACAGCTTTTGCAGGCCGTGATGCAGGGCAATACCACTGTGAATACGGTTCCGGCCACGCCGCTCTGCTTTGCCCACAATCTGTACGCCATCGGCTACCAGTTTTATAAAAACTCCACTGATCTGGCTCAGGACATGCACTACAGCAGCGCACTCCGATTTGCGGAAAACATGCTGACAGGCGCGCCGGAACTCAAGCCCATGTCTGTCAAAACGCGCATGCTGACCCTGGCCGGATTTCTGCTCCGCTTTGGACGGGGAAGGCGGACTACTGAAAAAAGTATGCAGGCAAATCTGCTTGAAGCGGCGGAGCAGGTGATTGCGCAGTCTCCGCAATTACAGCATGCCGCCAGTGAGACCAATACAATCCAGGCGCTCAAGGATTTGCCCCAGCGAGAAGAAATGCTGACCCATTTCATCTCGGAAGTAACAGAAAAGGTACAGCACATTTGTGTGGATGCGGTGCTTGAGGATATACTTAAAGGTAATTTTTTTAATGTGTTCAAACTGATCGGTTCCATAGGATCACTCTATGCCCTGCTTGCTCCCTACGGCATTGGCTACAGCCTGTTTTCCAAAGACAGAAAATTCGCTGAAAACTGCTTGCAGCACTACGGGATCCACAACCGCATGCGGCCCCAGATGGCTGAAGAAACAGCCATTGCCTATTTTACCGACACCTACTGCGAGGTGAACGGGGTCGCAAAATCCTTGCAGATAACACTTTCCCTTGCCGCAGCACACGGCAAAAAACTGGACATGCTCACGTGCATGCCCAAGGTCGCCAATGCATTTCTGAACGATCCCAAACTTGCCCCCATAAATTTCACGCCGACAGGCAGTTTTTCCATGCCCGAGTATCCGGAACTCTCACTGCACCACCCGCCAGCCTTAAAAATCATCCAACACTGCTTTGACCGTGGCTACACGCTTCTACACTCCGTAACGCCCGGCCCCATGGGCCTTATCGCCCTGCTGGCGGCCAAGATGCTGAACCTGCCCATCCACGCAACCTACCACACGTCCTTTCCGCAATACGTATACAGGCTGACGGATGACCCCTCGCTGGAGGAAACGACATGGCGCTACATATTCTGGTACTATAACCAGATGGATGCCGTATTTGCTCCTTCAGAGGCAACCCGGCAGGATCTCATAGCACGCGGGCTGCAGCCGCAAAAAATCCACGTCTACCCGCGGGGCATTGATGCCTCAGTTTATTCCCCTGCGTGGCAAAGGGATGATTTTTCCAAAGAACAGCAGATCAGATTTCTTTATGTCGGCAGATTGTCCAAAGAAAAAAGCCTCCATCTGCTGATGGAGGCCTTCCGGCGAGTTTATCCGCAAGTGCCCAATGCTGTGCTGACTCTGGTTGGTGATGGGCCACAGTTTGCGGAATTGCAAAAAATGGCCAGGGATCTGCCTGTGGTATTTACAGGCTACCTTGAAGGGAAAGCGCTTATTCAGGCATATGAAAATGCGGATATTTTTGTTTTTCCTTCTGCCACAGACACATACAGCAGGGTTGTGCTGGAAGCGCAGGCCGCCGGGCTTGCCACCATCGTGAGCGGGGTCGGCGGCCCCAAGGAAAATATCATTCCCGGCAAGAGCGGACTTGTGGTCGAGCACGAAAATGCAGAGGCCTATGCCCAGGCAATGCTCTCGCTGGCCTGCTCCCCGGAACGCATGCAGGCCATGAAGCGCGCTGCCCGTGCCTGGGCAGAGTCTCGCCCCCTGCGAAGCGCCTTCATGGCTCAATGGCAGCTCTTTGAAAAATTGAAATCACAGTCGCAGGTGGCATAGGTATTGTGAACTGCGGCCCCAGGAGCGCTGCCCCTGAAAGGCAACGCCGCGCAAAAAAATTCTCAATACAACACACGAAAAAAGGGGAGGCCGAAGCCTCCCCTTGAAGTCGTAATCCTTGCCTTTCGGCTGAGCCGCGTAGCTTAGAAGCTGTACGCGAAGACCACCTGGGCCTTCCACATATCCTGCTTGCTGAAGCTGCCGGCGTTGCCGTCGTTGGCCTTCTTCCAGGTGCTGTTATCCATGCAGTTGATAACGTAGTCCAGTTCAAGATTCATTTCGAGGTTTTCGTAAATCTTGTAGCTGTTCACCAGGTTGAATTCCACCATACCATCGTTGGTGGTCAGGTAAGGACCGGTGTTGTTGCCCCAGCCATCGGCCCAGGCGTGAGCATTGTTCATGTACTTGACCATACCGGTGCTGTTGGTGCCGCCCCAGTAAGCCACGCGGAGGGTGTGCTTCAGGTCTTCAACGAAGCTGATGTCACGAACCTGGGCGCCAATGCCCCAGGTGCCGTCATAGGTCAGGGAGTAGTCCTGACGGATCCAGCCCATGTTGCCGTCACCGATGAAGGAGGTGAAGTTGCCGGAAGCAGCAATGGAAGGCATGCGCTGCGAACCGTTCTTCGGGTTGCCGTCGTCGCCGGAAGCATACCAGCCGAAGATGCCGGGTACGCCCCAGTCAAGCTTGTATTCCACCAGGGCCTTGGCAAGCCAGCCCTGACGCTCGGTGCTGGAACGCTTCGTGGTGCCGTCGCTCTTGAGTGCATCAAAGCGGCCCATGCCCTGCATGTAACCGTAGTTGATGTCCAGTTCGATGTTCAGCGGATCCCACAGGGTGATGGCAACAGGCAGGCCAGCCCAGAAAGCGGTGCCGTAGTCGTTGCCGGTCTTGCCGATCTTGAAGTTGGTCGCACCAATGCCGGGGTAAGGACGCAGGGAGTAAGGCAGGTTACCATCGCTGGTGCCCACGCTGTCATACGCGCTGCTCTTGGTGTCCCACTGGCGATTCAGGGCATTTTTGCCCACCATGCCGTACATGGCCCAGGGGGTCACTTTCACGCCGTCAAAGGTCAGGGGCACCATCAGGCTGAACAGATCCATGTTGTCCAGATAGTTATTCTGCGTGGTCTTGTTGTTGTCAACATAGTTGTCGTTCAGCGGACGGGCCCACAGAGCGGTCAGGCCGACGTTGTCGTTGAACTTGTAGTTGACGGTGATGCCAGCCACGTCGGTATCCATGATGGCGGAGCCGCCGGCCACGTTGGGCAGGGCCACGCCCTGGATGCCCATGCGCACCTTGGCGTCACTCTGCGGCACGGCCCAGTCAATGTAGGCGCGCTTCAGCTTGATGGCGTTGTTGGCGTCAGCGCCAAGAGCGCCACCGGAAGAGCTTTTGCCCCACTGGGTGGTACCGATTTCGAAGTATACAGTGCCGGACAGGGATTCGGAAGCCACGGCATCCAACTGCAGACGAAGGCGCTGAGCGGCCTGGAAGTCGTCTTCAGTGTTGCCCTTGGTCTTCACTCCGTTTGCACGATACGTGTCCATGGGGCTCGCGTTGCCTACGCCGAAGCCCATGAGCCACTGGCCCTTAGCATTAAAATCAATGGCGCTGGCGCCAGTGGCCGCGCCAAACAGCAGGCCGGCAGCCAAAAGAAGTGTACAGATGCGTTTCATAGCCCTTCCTCTCGTTTAAATCATCCCACAGGTAACACTAAGCAACCTGCATTCAGGTTGAAACCTTTCTTACACGGGTTTATGTATAGACGCAAGACTTTTCGTAAAAAAATTTTAACCAAAATTGCCATACCGTGTCGGCGTTTTGTCATGAGGATGACACACACGCAAAAACCCAGCCGCCACGTAGGTGGCAGCCGGGTTTTCAAAATGGTTTTCATCACGAAAACCGCCTGCGCGAAATTCAGGCAGGACAGTTTCTTGTACTACAAAAAATCCGGATCAGCGGCCGCCTTGCCCTCGGCCAGCATGATGCGCACATAGTGCAGGCTGTGCTCATCCACCGGAATGATGGGAAAACCCTGCCCGCAGCCCGGGCAGCGCACCATGCGCGGTTCGGTGGGGCTGGCCTGCGGCACGTGTTTACCGCAGCCAGGGCACTGGTAGAAAAAGAGAATTTCCATGCCGTCAGGGGCCACGGGCTCAATGGGCTTTTTGCGCTCAGCCACGGGCGGCCTCCTTTTGTGCCATATCCGCATCAGCGCCGTTCAGGGCCAGATTACGCCCGGTCATGGGCAATGAGGGTTCGATTCCCCACAGGGCCAGAAGCGTGGGGGCAACGTCGCACAGCCTGCCGTCGGCCAGCGCTTTTACCGCGCCGTCAGGCTCCAGCAGGATGCAGGGCACGGGGTTGGTGGTATGGGCCGTCTGCGGATGGCCTTCGGGCGTGAGCATGACTTCGCAGTTGCCGTGGTCGGCAATGATGAGCATGCGGCCCTTGCGGGCTTCCACGGCTTCCACCATGCGGCCCACGCACTGGTCCACCACTTCGCAGGCCGCAACAGCGGCTTCAACCACGCCGGTATGCCCCACCATATCGCCATTGGCGAGGTTGCAGACCACAAGATCATACTGCCCGGAGTTCCAGGCCTTGACGAATTCATCCGTCACCAGAGGCGCGCTCATGGCTGGCTTCTGGTCATAGGTCGTCACATCGCGCGGCGACGGTACAAGAACGCGATCTTCGCCCGTAAACGGCTCTTCAACGCCGCCATTGAAAAAATAGGTCACATGGGCGTACTTTTCCGTTTCCGCCAGGCGCAGCTGACGCATGCCCCGCTCGGACACGACCTGACCAAGGCCATGGCTCACCGCCTCCTTGGGAAAGGCCACCGGCAGGGTAAAGCTGGCCTCATAGCTCGTCATGGACGCCAGGGCCGACAGCTCGGGCATCTTGCCCCTGTCAAAGCCTTCAAAACCGGGCGTAATGAAGGCCGCTGTCAGTTCGCGCATGCGGTCGGCCCGGAAGTTGAAAAAAAATACCGCGTCGCCGTCGGCCATGCCGGGGGCGGCGTCACCCGTGTCAAAGCGCACGGGCTTCATGAATTCGTCGGTAACACCCGCATCGTAGGAAGCCTGCACCGCTGCTTCGGGATTGGCCGCCGTGGGCGCCTGACCGTGTACTATCACGTCCCATGCCTGGCTGACCCGCTCCCAGTGCTTGTCGCGGTCCATGGCGTAAAAGCGGCCCACAAGGCTGGATATGCGCGTCTGGGGCTGATCCTTGATGCTGGCTTCAAGCTCGCGGATAAAGTCCATGCCGCTGTGCGGTTCGCAGTCGCGGCCGTCCATGAGGGCATGCACGCGCACGGGGATGCCCTGCCCGGCAGCCATGCCGCACAAGGCCTCCAGATGACGGATATGACTGTGAACGCCGCCGCCGGAAAGCAGACCCACAAGGTGCAGCTTGCCGCCGCCGCGTCTGGCCGCTGCCAGCACGTCATTGATGACAGGGTTGGCCGCGAAGGAGCCGTCCTCCACAGCCACGTCGATGCGCGTCATGTCCTGATAGACCACGCGCCCCGCCCCGATGTTCAGGTGCCCGACTTCCGAATTGCCCATATACCCTTTGGGCAGACCCACATCACGGCCTGAGGCGATGAGCTGCCCGTGCGGGCAGCGGGCCGTCAGGGCGTCCAGATTGGGGGTTTTCGCCAGGTACGGGGCATTGCCGGGCCCTGGCGGGGCAATGCCCCAGCCATCCAGTATCAGCAACAGCGTCGGCGTCATATATTATTCTCCGCGGTCTTCGCGCCCAGCGGTTTTGGCCGCAGCAGAGCCGTGCCCCCACAGGGCTTCAAGGGCGTAAAGCTCGCGCACGGGTTCCTGAAAGATATTGACGATAACATCGTTCATATCCACCAGGATCCACTGTCCGGCGGCGTACCCTTCTGTGCGCAGAAATTCGTAGTTTTTCTCACGGCACATCAGGCTTACGCCGTCAGCAAGACTCTGGGCGTGACGCACCGAACCGGCGCTGGCAATGATCAGGGCATCGGCAAAACCGCCCTGCCCTTCAAAATCAATGCTGACCACACGCAAGGCCTTGTGCTCTTCAAGCCATTGAACCAGATCCGCCGCCTTGCGGCTTGCGGGGACGTCTGAAAACTGTTTGGGGGCGCGGCCCCCGGAGGGAGTATTGAGATGATTATTTTCCATAGCAAGCACATATCGTAAAGCCGGGTCAAGGGCAATGGTTTGCCGCAGTTGCCGCCCCCGACGCCCGCCATGCCGGGCGTCAACCGCCAGCGCGGCATACGCTGCCTGGGGCCCGGCAGCAGCCCGTGCTGCGCGCCTTTAGGGAAACGCGGATGTTTTCCGTTTGGCGGCGTTGCCTGACTAAAAAGCCACCTCGCCATGCCCCGTTTTTGTTGACCCGGTGCGGACATTGCGGCATACCCAAAGGGGTTTCCACGCTGCGAAACCGTTTTTCCTTTTCCTGATGGCTCAAGCCGTCAAATGCCAGCTATCTCTTCTACAAGGAGTGGGTCGTGCTTTTCAATATCAAACAGGAAACCCTGCCCCGCGAAGAACTGGAAGCGTTGCAACTGCGCCGCCTGCGCGACTTGTGCGACCGCGTTTACGCCAACGTGCCCTTCTATCGCAAACGTTTTGACGAGGCGGGCGTCACCCCCGCCGACATCAAATCCCTGGCCGACCTGAAACTTCTGCCCTTTACCGAAAAGCAGGACCTGCGCAACTACTACCCCTTCGGCCTGTTTGCCGTGCCGCGCGACCATATCGTGCGGCTGCACGCCTCCAGCGGCACCACGGGCAAGGCCGTGGTTGTGGGCTATACGGCCCGCGACCTCGAAAACTGGGCCGAGCTTATGGCCCGCAGCATGTCCGCCGCAGGGGTCAACCGCTCCGACGTGGTGCATGTGGCCTATGGCTACGGCCTCTTCACGGGCGGGCTTGGGGCGCACTACGGCGCTGAACGCATCGGGGCCACGGTTGTTCCGGCTTCCGGCGGGGCCACGCGCCGCCAGGCGCACCTCATGCGCGATTTTGGCGCTACAGTCTTGTGCGCCACGCCTTCCTACTCCCTGCATTTGTGGGAAGCCGCGCAGGAAGCAGGCGTGGACTTTCGCGAACTTGCGCTGCGCATAGGCATCTTCGGAGCCGAACCCTGGTCCGAAGCCATGCGCCGTGACATCGAAGAAAAAATGCACATCGATGCCCTGAACATTTACGGCCTTTCTGAAATCATGGGGCCTGGCGTCGCCATGGAATGCGTGGAAGCCAAGTGCGGCATGCACCTTTGGGAAGATCACATCCTGCCGGAAATCATTGATCCCGTGACCGGCGAACAGCTTCCCCCCGGCCAGGTGGGCGAGCTTGTGCTGACGACCCTCACCAAGGAGGGCATCCCCATGCTGCGCTACCGCACCCGCGACCTCACCAGCCTGAACTACACGCCCTGCTGCTGCGGCCGCACCCACGTGCGCATCTCGCGCCTGCAGGGCCGCAGCGACGACATGCTCATCATACGCGGGGTCAACGTCTTTCCGCAGCAGATCGAAGGCCTGCTTATGGAAAGTGACGGCCTCACCCCCAACTACCAGATCATTGTGGGCTCGGTTAACAATCTGGACACCCTGGAAGTGCGCGTGGAAGTCAGCGACAGCCTGTTTGCCGACGAAATCCGCAAACTCCAGATGCTGGAAAACCGCCTGCAAAAGAACATCAAGGAATTCCTGGGCGTCACGGCCAAGGTGCGCCTGATGGAGCCGCGCTCCATCCAGCGCTCCGAGGGCAAGGCCCAGCGCATCGTGGACCAGCGCGGCAAGGACTAGTTGCGGCAAACGTTAGTTGCGGCAAGAATTAGTTCTGGGCTGCAACTGTGAATGCTTTGCGGGGGAGGGACCCTCCCTAGACCAGATCACCTTTGAAATGCTTCACATTTCAAAGGTGTCATTCTGCCAAAAATGCGATTTTCGGCAGAATCCACGCCACGTTGTGGCGTGCTGCACTCTCGTGCAGCTTAGAGCATTTAACTTTTTTCAAAGTTTAAATGCTCTAAAAAAGGGTCGCCTCCCCTACACCCCCACCCCCTAAAACTCTTGCCGCATTTACGCCTCGGAACAAATTTTCTGAGCTCGGCGGCAAATTTTCTGATCTAAAGCGGCGTCCCGAAGCGCAGCCTCCAGGCATCGCACATCAGTGATAATGGCCCTGGCACGGCCTGGCACGGCCGCCTGAAGCCAGAGGATGCCTGCCCGGCTGAACCGCTGGCAATAACGGTTCGCCCTTTCTTGCCATTGCGGCTTTTCATGCGGTTTATCAGCTCTTTTTCTACGGCAACAGCATGAAAAAAATAAAAGTTTTCTAAATTTGTGGAACAATGCTTGACACTCAGGGGCGATCCACGTAAAAGCATACCTCGCTGAGCGGGAGTAACTCAGTGGTAGAGTGCAACCTTGCCAAGGTTGAAGTCGCGGGTTCAAATCCCGTCTCCCGCTCCAAATTTTTTGCTGGCGGCATAGCCAAGTGGTAAGGCAGAGGTCTGCAAAACCTCCATCTCCAGTTCAAATCTGGATGCCGCCTCCAAAAAGTAATTTTCACGCTTCGCCGTTTGCAGACCATGCGGGAGTAACTCAGTGGTAGAGTGCAACCTTGCCAAGGTTGAAGTCGCGGGTTCAAATCCCGTCTCCCGCTCCACTTTTGCGGGAATAACTCAACGGTAGAGTGTCAGCTTCCCAAGCTGAAGGTTGCGGGTTCAAATCCCGTTTCCCGCTCCAGAGAAAAATCAAGCCCTTACTGCACGGCAGTGGGGGCTTTCTTTTTTGGGCACATATCATTGGGCACATATTCCAGCACTGGTAGAGCCTGCATCGCGGCCTTTTTTTGTTTGTTCATTATGTGCTGATAGTGCTTCCAAAGCAGGGACGGCGAACTGTGCCCCATAAGCTCCGCAACCGTTCCAACGTCAATATTTTCTGACAAAAGCTCTGTCGCGAATGCATACCGAAGATCGTATGGCCTGATGCGTCTGGTTATTCCAGAGCGGGCAAGTGTCAGCCTCCACGCCGTTTTTATGCTGGACACGGGCTTCCCCCTGTAATGCACAACGTATTTAACGCCTTTTGGAGAATCATCCCTTTTCCACTCTTCAAAAAAGTACAGGTTGTCTTCGCGGATCGGAACTTCACGCCACGGAACATCAAAATTTTTCATCGCGCCGTGAAGTGCCGGCCAAGTGCTGCAGCGATGAAGCCCCCGCCTTTGGATTCAAAGATTCTGCACGTTGGCTCACGCCCTGCAAGTCTGCCCAAGCATCAGTATCAAGATTGCCCGCAACCGTGCCCAGAAAAGCCACATCCTGCCTCGCCGCAGCCAGAAGCGCCGCATCCCCTACCCCCGCCCCATTCCCCGTGATACCAGACTGCATTGCCATGCAATTCCACCGGACTGTCGCAACCGGGCCAAACCCGCAGCGCCGTAGTAACCAGGGGCCGAAACATTCCCCCATTGCTTGCCGCGTGGAAAGAACGCGCCCGGCGCGCCCGGCGAAAATTGTTGCATGCGTATTTTTTGTACAGAACCTGCCTGTTCCAGAAATAAATATCACTGATAAGCACTCAGTCCGATTTATTTGTATGCAGTGAAATATCCATTTCAGCAAAAAGATAATTTATCATTCTTTTTTATCAAATATCATTCACTGCATAAAATACTAATTGCATATTCAGGCAAACTGATTGTAGTGTGTTTATGATTCCGACACTGCAACACAAACTAAATATTTGCATTTTAAACTGCATAAACAATCAATGAAATATTTCACATTCAATAATTGCGCATACAAACAGCCGCTTTTACATCAAGAACAATACGCTCATTGGTTGAACAATTTTTACATACTGTAAACACAATGCGTACAACAGGTCAGAAACGTCAGCACAACATATAAGAATAAAAACTGAATCATATCACAGGGACGCCTTCGGGACAGAGTATGACGAACACCCGCTTTGACCTCACGCACCCACCTTTTGACCTGCTGACCATGGCGGAGGCATCTGCCCTTTCGGCCACTGCCGACGTGCTGTTTTTCAGCAACGATCAGGAGATTCTTGCCTCGGGGAGCGAAGTTGACGCCCTGTATCTGGTCATGAAGGGCCTTGTACGTGAAATGTCGGGCGAGGAAATTGTGGGCGCGTACCGCGAGCACGAGGCCTTTGACTGCCGGGCTTTGGCCACAGGCAGAACGCGCCACAGGTTTGTGGCGCACGAAGAAGTGCTGCTCTGCGTGTTTCCGGGGCGGGAGGTGCTGGCCCTGACGGAAAAAAACTCGCTCTTCGGCGCCTACTTTTTTGCAACAGTGTCCGACAAGCTGGGCCAGCTTGCCCAAAGCCGCGACCGCCGCGAGTGGCAGAGCCTTTTTGCGGTCAAGATCAGCGACGCTGGTTTTCGCCCGCCCATATTTGCCGAAGCGTCGGACACCATTGCCCATGCCGCGCAGCGCATGAAGGAAAGCCGGAGGCGATCCATCTTTGTGCGCGACGGTTCCAGCACGGGAATTTTCACCACGGGCGATTTTTGCGACATCGTGGCCAACGCGGTTTCCAACCAGACCCCGCTCAAGGCCTGCGCGCGGTTTTCCTTGTTGAGCTGCGAAAAGGACGACTACCTTTTCAACGCCCTGCTCCTCATGACCCGCCACAACATCCACCGCATTGTGGTTACGGACAAGGGGCGGCCCGTGGGCGTTCTGGCAATGATCGACCTGCTTTCCTATTTTTCCAACCATTCCCTGTCCATCGCGCGGCAGCTTGAGGCGGCCGTCACTCTGGCCGACCTGCACAGCGCCATGCGGGATATGGAAACCCTGGTAACAACCCTCGTTACCCAGGGCATAAAAACGCCGCAGCTCGCGCGCCTTGTGCAGGTGCTCAACGCGCAGCTCATGGCCCGCCTCTGGCAGCTGACGGCCACGCCCGCCGTATTTGCCGGAAGCGCCCTGCTGGCCCTTGGCTCCGAAGGGAGGGGCGAGCAGATACTGAAAACCGACCAGGACAACGCGCTGATTCTTGCGGAAGGCCTGGACGCAAAGGAGGTGGAACACTCTGCAAACAGCTTTACGGAACGCATGCTCAGCCTTGGCTACCCGCCCTGCCCAGGGGACATGATGGTGAACCAGCCCCTCTGGCGGCACACGGTGCGCGGATGGGAGCGCACGCTGCGCCAGTGGGCGGATGCCGCGCAGGGCGAAGGGCTCATGCGTCTGGCTATCTTTCTTGATGCGGAAACGGTCTCCGGCCCTGCCGCATGGCTTGCCGCCTGCAGGCAGGCCCTGCACTCAGCCCTGCGCGACGATGCGGCGTGGTTTGCGCGCATGGCCCTGCCCATCGAGCAGTTCCCGACCCGCACGGGCGAAAGCGGCTTTTGGCGGCAACTGCTGAACCGCGAAAAAAACGCCCTGCTCGACATCAAGAAGGCGGGAATCTTCCCCATTGTGCACGGAGCCCGCGTTCTCGCGCTGGAGGCGGGCATTGACGCCACCAACACCTTTGACCGACTGGAGGCCCTGACATCACGGAGTTTCATGGAAAAATCGCTGGCGGACGATCTGGCCGAATCCCTGGCATTTATGATGCGCCTGCGGCTGGACGCGGGGCTTGAAATGCTGCGCGGGGGCAGCCCCCTGAGCAACGAGATTGACACGGCCACCCTGTCCACCCTGGACAAAGACCTGTTGCAGGACGCCCTGCAGGTGGTCAAACGCTTCAAGCGCATGATCGGCCAGCGGTACGGGCTGGACAGGTTCTGAAATGCAAAAACCGTGGCTACAGTCCGTGGCGCGCCGCTGGCGCATGCGCGGGCTGCGGGAACCCTACCGTTCCCTGCTGGATCAGGACGACGGCCTGCTTGTGAGCATTGATTGCGAAACCACCTCGCTCAATGTGAAGGAAGCGGAGTTGTTGTCCCTTGCCGCCGTCTGCATAGACGGCCGGCGTCTTTGCACCAGAGACGCCTTTTACGCGCTGATAACGCCGCGGCATGCCCCTGATGGGCAGAATGTGCGCGTACACGGGCTGCGCCCGTGCGACTTCAGCACTGGCCTGCCGCTTCAGGATGTGTTGTCGGCTTTTCTTCAGTTTGTCAGAGGCAGAACACTGGTCGGGTATTATCTGCAATACGACCTTGCAGTGTTGAACAAAAACTTGAGGCCACTGATGGGGGCAGCATTGCCAAACAGTCGCATAGAGGTTTCAGGCCACTATTACGACTGGCGATTTGCGCAATATCCTGGCGCCTACATTGATCTGCGATGGGAAACGATGGTCAGAAACCTTCGCCTGCCCACGCTGCCAAGGCACGATGCCATGAACGACGCCATAACAGCCGCCATGATGTATCTGGCGCTGCAATCGCGCGGATACGGCGCACACAGGCTCCCATAACGTCCGATGTCTGTACAAAAGACATTGCGGACAAAAAGATGCGAGGAGGGAACAATGGCCTCAGAACTGACGCAACGAATTGAAAAGAATGCGCAATACCAGCACCTGATCAAGGCGCGCAACTCCCTTGGCTGGCGCCTGACGCTTATGGTTTTTGCCGCGTATTACGGCTTTATCCTGGTTGTCGCCTTTGACAAGCAGCTCTTTGCCACACCTCTTGCAGCCGGAATGACAACAACCTGGGGCATCCCCCTGGGCATCGGCATCATCCTGCTGACCGTTGTGCTCACGGCGATCTATGTTCGCAAGGCCAACAGCGAATTTGACCCTGCGCTCAAGCAGATTCTTGAAAAAGAGGTGCAGTCATGAAGGCTATGAGCAGTTGCACGTCCAGCCACAGGCCCAGGCGGCACATATCCGCCAGAACATGTACCGCCGCTGCCCTGCCCACGGCTCTTTTCGGGGCCACGGTTCTTTTCAGGCCCACGGCTCTTTTCGGGGCCACGGCTCTTTTCGGAGCCCTGTCGCCCGGCCTCGCGCTGGCGGCAGGCGCCATAGAAGAAACACAAAAGCAGAACACCGACTGGACAGCCATCATCATGTTCACCATTTTTGTCGGCGCATCGCTGTGGATTACCAAGTGGGCAGCCAAGCGCACCCGCTCCGCCGCAGATTTCTACACGGCCGGCGGCGGCATCACGGGCTTTCAGAACGGCCTTGCCATTGCGGGCGACTTCATGTCGGCTGCGTCCTTTCTGGGCATTTCAGCCGCTGTGATGGCAACGGGCTTTGACGGCCTGATCTACGCCATCGGCTTTCAGGTGGGCTGGCCGCTCATAACCTTCATGCTGGCGGAGCGCCTGCGCAATCTCGGGCGCTTCACCTTTGCCGATGTGGTGGCCTACAGGCTCCGGCAGGTGCCGGTGCGCATATTTGCCGCATCGGGCACGCTGGTTGTGGTGCTGTTCTATCTCATCGCGCAGATGGTGGGCGCGGGGCAGCTCATCAAGCTGCTCTTCGGGCTTGATTACCACTATGCGGTGGTTATCGTGGGCCTGCTCATGATGGCCTATGTGCTTTTTGGCGGCATGACGGCAACCACGTGGGTGCAGATCATCAAGGCCTGCCTGCTGCTCGGCGGGGCCTCGTTCATGGCCTTCATGGTCATGGCCCAGTACGGTTTCAGCCCCGAAAAGCTTTTCACAGCCGCCGTGGGCATCAAAAAAAGCGCGGCCATCATGGGGCCGGGCGGCTTTGTGAAAGACCCCGTTTCGGCCATTTCGCTCGGCATTGCCCTCATGTTCGGCACCGCCGGTCTGCCGCACATCCTGATGCGCTTTTTTACCGTGCCGGACGCCAGGGAAGCCAGAAAAAGCGTGCTGTGGGCAACCACCTGGATCGGCTATTTCTACATCCTGACCTTCATCATCGGCTTTGGGGCCATTGTGTTTGTGAGCACCAACCCCGAGTTTCTTGATGCGAACGGAACCCTGCGCGGGGGCAGCAACATGGCGGCCGTGCATCTGGCCAACGCCATCGGCGGCAACATTTTTCTTGGCTTCATGTCGGCGGTGGCCTTTGCCACCATTCTGGCGGTGGTGGCGGGGCTGACGCTCTCGGGCGCGTCTGCCGTGGCGCACGACCTCTACGCCTCCGCGCTCAAAAAGGGCAAGGCCAGCTCCAGCGAGGAGCTTAAAATCTCCAAACTGACAACCGTGGCCCTCGGCATCATTGCCATGTTTCTTGGCATGGTGTTTGAAAAACAGAACGTGGCCTTCATGGTTTCCCTGGCCTTTGCCATTGCGGCCTCGGCCAACTTCCCGGCCTTGATCCTTTCGGTGCTCTGGAAGGGCTGCACCACCAGAGGGGCCGTTGCCGGGGGCTTTGCGGGGCTGGTGGCGGCCCTGGCCATGACCGTGCTTTCGGATGCGGTCTGGGTGTCAACCCTGGGCAACCCGCCAGGCAGCGCGCCCTTTCCGTATTCCTCCCCGGCCATCTTTTCCATGCCGCTGGCCTTTTTGTGCATCTGGGTAGTGTCCATATGCGATCAGTCCCCGCAGGCGCAAAAAGAACGGGAGGCCTTTGCCGACCAGAAAATCCGGTCTGAAACAGGCCTTGGGGCGTTCAAACCCACTGCGCACTAGGCAGACGCGCCCCGCGCCCTTGGCTGATTGGGCTGCCACCTTTAACCTGCGGCAGCGCACCAGAAACCATGCCCGCCCGAAAAACAGATATTTTTTCGGGCGGGCATACTCCGTGCATCTATAAAATACGTCCTCAAAAGCAACACGCCTGTATCCGCATCCTATTTTGCGCCGTGTGCCTGCGAATGCCGCCGCATTCCGGTTCCACCACCTACAACTACTTACAACAAGCTGTTTTATTGTATTTTTTCAAATCAAGCCAAATTTTTTCATCTTGCGCCACAGGGTGGCACGCCCAATGCCCAAGCGCAGCGCAGATTCTTTTCTGTTGCCCCCGCACTGGCGCAGCACAGCGCGCAGGGCACGCTCCTCCACAGCATCAAGGCTGGCAGTGGAATCTTCAGAGTGCGCAATGCTTATGGGCGCACTGCCTGGGCAAAACTGCCCGTAGGGATGGCAACTGCGCAAGGAATCGGCCATTACCTCTTCGGAAAGCACGCCATTTGTGGCAATAACCATGGCACGCTCAAGAACATTGGCCAACTGCCGCACGTTGCCGGGCCACGAGATGCTCTCCAGAAGCGCCATTGCCCGTGGGTCCAGTCTTGGCATGGGCTTATGCTGTTCCTTTGACTTCCTGTGCAGAATAACCCGCGCCAGCAGGCCAATATCCCCCAACCGCTCCACCAGGGGCGGCAACTCCAGAATGAGCACCGCGAGCCTGTAATACAGATCTTCCCTGAATCTTCCGTTCTGCACCTCTTCGGCCAGATTGCGGTTGGTAGCGGCGATGATGCGAACATCCACGGGTGTTACCTTGTCGTCGCCCACGCGGGAAACTTCCTTTTCCTGCAAGACGCGCAGCAGCCGGCATTGAAGAGGCAGGGGCATTTCGCTGATTTCATCCAGAAAAATACTTCCCCCGTGCGCCATTTCAAAAAGGCCCATTTTCCCACTTTCGCTGGCGCCGGTGAACGCGCCTCTGACATAGCCGAAAAGTTCGCTTTCAAGCAGATTCTCCGGCAACGCGGCGCAATTCACCGCAACAAAGGGGCTGTCGGCCCTTGCGCTGGCATTATGGATGGACTGTGCAAACAGCTCCTTGCCCGTTCCTGTCTTGCCGTAAATAAGAACCGTGCTGTCGGACTGAGCGTAGGTAAAAGCTTTTTTTTTCGCTTTTTCCAGAGGTTCTGACCTTCCCACCACGTCTGCAAACGTACTTTTGGCTATATGGCCAGAATCGCGCACCCTCTTGCGCACCCGCCGCTCCAGAGACAGGATGCGCCGCACTTCCTGAAGTGTGAGCACGGCCCCGCTGCTGTGTCCGTTCACCCGAATGGGCACGCTGGTAACGGCCAGGGAATTTCCGCCAATCAGGCATACCTCGGCCGTTTGCTCGTTTTCAACGGCCTGGATGCATGATTCCCAGGGAACGCCCAGAACCTGACGAATGTCGCGCCCCACGACGTCCTGGCGTTGCAGGCCCAGCAATTCAAGTCCGATACGGTTTATCTCGGAAATACACCCCGAAGCGTCAATGCCGATAATGCCGTCATTTATGGAGTTGAGCAGCGCATTGATGGTGCCAAGGCGCAGATCTTTTTCTTTTTGCAGCGAAACTATCCGCTTGCCTTCCTCAATGGCGTCCTGAATGACGCGCGGGTCCATGTCTATGTGCACGCCATATGCGCCGAGCATCCGTGCCGCATTCACCACAGGGGATCCCCCCACAAAGGCTTTTATCCCCCTGGCCATGAGGTGCTGCAGCTTTTCTGTAAGATCGGCAAGATCCGTTATGGTTTCCACCAGCACTGGTCTTTCAAAAAAATCCTTCAGAGCCTTTGCATTATAGGTAAACGGCTCAAACCCCATCACCGCGACCTTGTCCGCCAGGTCGAATGCGCGTCTGACTGCGCGCAACATGTCCACGCTTGTATAGCGCAGTTCCAGCACATGCGTCTTAAGCCTTTGTTTGAGCAGAGCCGCTGTGCCGCCATTGCTGACCACAACCATGGCCTGCCCTTGGTCAATATAGCTTTGGGCAAGGCTCACCGCATCTTCCAGATTCGCCTCATGTACCAGAAAACGCTCATCTATCAGACTGAAAATATTATTGATTGTAGCTGCAATGGGTTCACTGGGGAGGATAAATAAAATATCTTCCCTGCGGACATGGACCATACGACGCCTCCAGCTGTGTGTGTTTCACTTTGATATACATCGATAGAATTTGAAACTCAAATGAAACACATCCCCAGGGAGACATTTTCTTATCAGGAGCGCCACGCAGGAGAAAAACCGTAACGGCAACAAACATGCGTACATAACATACTAAAATATATAATTTTATTTAACAGGTTTCTGCCAGTCCCGAATATCCTGCACTGCTGGCATGCCAATTGCTTTTAGTCGGCCGAATGCATTCGTCATGTTTCATACGGAGGACATAATGAGAGTTCATGTCATAGAACCCATACATGAGAGCGCCATGCGCAAACTGCGCGCAGAGGCGGAGGTAGTGTCGTGGGACGACCCTGAAAAAAACGATTTATCACTGGCGGATGCTGTAATTGTGCGTGCCGCGCCCATCACGCGCGAGCAGATTCTTGCCGCACCAGGGCTGAAAGTTATCGGCAAGCACGGCGTTGGCGTAAACGCCATTGATCTGGCGACAGCCAATGAAAAGGGCGTGGCCGTTGTGTACACGCCCCTGAGCAACGTCAATTCCGTAGCAGAACTGGTCTTCGGGCTTATTCTCGCCAGCGCGCGCAAGCTGCGCGACAATATGGAGCATATCCGCGGGGGGATCGACCGCATAGCGCCCCCCGCCCTGACGGGCCTTGAAATCTCGGACAAAAACCTTGGCCTTGTGGGCTTCGGCAACATCGGCGCGCGCGTGGCGCAGATTGCCGCAAACGGCTTTGGCATGGCCGTCCACGTTTACGACCCATATCTGGATGTGAACACGGCAAAATCCCGTGGCGTGCATCTGCACAGTACCCTTGAAGGGATGCTGCGTGAGGCGGACTACATCAGTGTGAGCGTGCCCCTTACCGAAGCCACCAGGGGGCTCCTGGGCGCGGCGCAGTTTGCCTGCTGCAAGCCCACGGCCGTCATTGTCAGCACCGCGCGCGGCGGGGTTATTGATGAGGCCGCCCTGTATGAGGCCCTGGTGAACAAGACGATCTTTGGCGCGGCCAGCGACGTCTTTGTGCAGGAACCTCCCACCATGGATACTCCCCTGCTGCAACTGCCCAACTTTATTGGCACCTTGCACATAGGGGGCAGCACGCACGAGTCTCTTGTACGCGTTGGCAACACTGTTGTTGACGACGTGCTCTCCGTGCTCCACGGTGAAAAACCGCGTTATCCCTACGTCGTATAGCTTTCCGTTTCAGCCTCTTACCGTAAAGGATCCTGCCATGTCTCTGACGGATACAGCACCATTTATCGACGAACAAAAAATGAGCGAGGCCAAAAGGGCCACTGTGGCCGCCGCATTTGGTACTTTTTTAGAGTATTACGATTTTTCAGTATACGGCTACTGTGCCGCACGCATGTCCAAGGAATTTTTTCCCAGTGACAATCCCACGGTTTCACTGCTGTCCACGCTGGCCGTGTTCGGGCTGGCCTTTATCATCCGGCCCCTGGGCGGCCTGTTCTTCGGGCACATTGGCGACCGCTACGGCCGCAAACTCTCGCTTGTGGCCACTGTGGTTCTTATCGGGGTGGCCTGCACGGCCATCGGCTGTTTGCCCACCTACAGCCAGATAGGCATCGCGGCTCCCATACTGCTGGTACTCTGCCGCATGCTGCAGGGTTTTTCAGCCGGGGGCGAGATCGGCAGCGCGGCTTCATACATCCGCGAATGGGCGCCCATAGAACGGCGGTCCCTCTACCTTTCCTTTGTGCCCAGCGTGGCCAATCTTGGCAAAGCAGGGGCGGCCGGGCTTACCGGGCTGGCTGCCTATCTGTTTGTGGGCGAAAGCACCACCTGGGCGTGGCGCGTGCCTTTTCTGGTGGCCATGCCCCTCATGCTCGGCTGCCTCTGGATGCGCCTTAAAATTGAGGACACCCCCGACTTCACCAACATGAAGAAAGAGGGCAAGCTTTCTGAAGCTCCCGTCAAGGAGCTTATCAGCCAATACCCCGCCTCGCTGTGCAAACTCTTCATGTATTCCCTTGTCCAGAACGTCGGCACGTATTGCGGCACCGTCTATGTCGCCATCTACATGCGTACGGTACTGAAAATGCCTGCTACCGATGTGGGCTTCATCGTGCTTATTGCCGTGACGTGCGCGGCACTGCTCATACCAGTGTTCGGACTCGTCACCGACCGCATCGGCCCCGTCAAAACACTGGTGGCCTGCTACGTCTGTTATATTGCGCTGAGTTACCCCTGTTACGCCCTGATGGGCAATGGCTTTGGCATGGCCATAGCTGCGCTGGTAACCACCATGATTCCTTACGCCCTGTGCCAGGCCGGGTCATACGCCATGTATCCTGAGCTGTTGCCGCCACGCGTGCGCAGCACCGGAGTTTCGTTCGGGCACAGCATGGGAGCCGTCCTGGGTGGAGCTACCACGCCGTTTCTGGCCACCTGGCTCATCTCCAAATTCAACGACATCATGATTCCCGCCTACATCCTCATTTTTGTGGGTGCCTTGGGCTTATTCAATCTACTTTCGCTTAAAAAGGCCGACCCCTCCGAGGGGCGTCGTTTCCGGTAACGAACCATCTTTAAACGGCAACACTCAGGAGAATATATGGAACTTTTTGATTGCACCCTTCGTGATGGCGGCAACGTGCTTGGCAACGGCTTTCCGGCCGAACTGACGACACTGATGCTGCACGGGCTTGTTGATTGCGGCATACGCTACATTGAGTACGGCAATGCCAATGGCATGGGCGCAGGCGAAGAACAGGGAAAAACGGCTCCGCTTACGGACGCTGCATACCTGGCCCTGGCAAAGCCGCTGGTGGACAAGGCCCGTCTGGGCATGTTTCTTGGCGCGGGCAACGCCACCGATGCACGTGTGGAAGCCGCTGCGGCAAACGGTTTGAGTTTTCTGCGCGTCGGGGCCAATGCCGGCGATGGCGACAAAGCGCGTCGAGCCGTGGAACTGGTAAAAAAATACAAGCTTGAGGCCTGTTATTCATTGATGAAGGCCTATGTGCTCAGCCCGGACGCTCTGGCAGACGAAGCTGCCCGGCTGCAGGACATGGGCGTGGACATGGTGACCATTATGGACTCGGCCGGAACCATGATGCCGGATGAAGTCAGCTGCTATGTAGAAAAAATGGTGCGCCGGGTTGACATTCCTGTGGGATTTCACGGGCACAATAATCTGGGGCTGTCAGTGTCAAACGCCGTTGCGGCATTCAGGGAAGGGGCCAGCATAATCGATTGCGGCCTGATGGGCATGGCCCGCAGCGCCGGTAATCTGGCCACAGAAATTGCGGTGGCCGTTTTTGACCGCCTTGGAATCCGCACGGCCGACCTGAACTCCCTCTTGCGGTTTATTGACGAAAAGCTGGCCCCCGCCATGGAAAAACATGGTTACAAGCCTCCGGTTGTTCCCCTGGACCTGGTGTTTGGCCTGGCGGGTTGCCATTCATCCAACACAGCGGCATTGCTCGAAGCCTCAAAGGAATTCGGCGTGGACGTTTTTCGTCTTACAATGTCCGTTTCCGCCGAGAACCGTAAAAATCCCTCAAAAGACCTCATCAGGGAACATGCCCACAAGCTTGCCGCTGGCGTGCTTGCCACGTGTGACTGATACTCTGCCACAAAGTATTCATCATCCTGGCCTTGTGGCTGACGGGCAACCGGGAGCCTGACCAGGACGTGCACACATATAACAAAGAGCCATGGCGGCAAAACGGTTTATTGCCAGGGTGGGCATGCGGTCCAATGCATGTCCGCCCTGGCTTCGCCGCTGGCAGGGCGACCCCGCCTGAGCACTAGAGCATTTAACACTTGAAATGCTCGCGTACGGCAGGCAAAAGCCCGCCTACTCGCATTTCGTGGCAAGGATTTTCAGAAAAATCCTTGCAGAGCATTTAGCTCATTTCATTCGTAAACTGCTCTAAGGGAGATATCCCTGCTGAAAAGCGGCCGCCCGCGCCCGCACCAGATTCGCCTTTGTCATGCACGGCTAACGCTTTATGGGAAATTGCCGATACTCAGGGTAAATGCCTGACGTTTGACCCATAAAAGCAGTAGGGGCGCAGCATGGATTTTTTTGATCAGATCATGGCGTATTCGTTCCTGAAAAGCGGCAGCCTGGAGCTTTTGCTTAACAACATGCCCCAGCGCACAACCGCGCCGAGCGGCAAGTCCGGCAGGCAGATCATGGCCGAGGCGCTCACAGGAAAAATCAGGAGCAACGCCGCCATGCTCCGGCAAGGCGCAAAAAATGCCTCCGAGGCTGCCTCCATGGCTGGCAGCATCGCAAACGCCGCTTCTTCCCTGAGCGCCACATTGAGCGAGATGCTTGCCCTTGCGCAAAAAGTGCAGGCAGACCCCAGCCAGAGCGCCACGGCAAGCCCCGCGTTTAAAGCCCTGGCCACAACACTTGCCGCCACGGTATCCGGCACGCAGTACAATGGCATATCCCTCCTGGACGGTGATGCCTGGAGCACGGACAAGCGCCTGACCGTCAGCGGCGACGGCGCCACGGCCACAGTGCCGATCCAGTTGGGCTATGGAACCTCAACATTTTCCCTGTATAGCTTGTCAGGACTGAAAGAATTGACCACGGTAGATTTGAACACCATCTCGGCTGCGGATTTGACGGCGCTCACGAACTCTCTGACAGATTACGGCAGTATACTCACAACGCTCAATTCGAATTACACGTCGTTGGCAACGTCCTATACAAGTGAAAAAAACTTTATGATTGAACAGGCCGAAATACTTGCCCGCGCGGCAAAAAACGCGCTGCCCGATGAAACGGACCCCTTGTTGCGCAGCCGAGGCGCAATAGTATCCTCCCTGGGCTGAGGCCTTTACGCCTGTACCTGCCGCGCGACTCCTGAACACGACAACACGGAATACCGCTGGCTGGTTGCGATCATCCTTCCACCCCCTGCCCTGTGGCCCCCCGGCGCAAGACATCTCCAGCGCAAGATTTTCCGGCGCAAAGCCCCACAGCGCAAAACCTCTCGAGCGCAAGATTTTCCGGCGCAAGACATCTCCAGCGCAAGCCCCCTCCAGCGCAAGGCCCTCCGGCGCAAGTCTTTCCGGCGCAAGTCCCCTGGCTGGCAGATTTGCCAGGGCGTCATCCCGGGGCTGCACCGCATCCTTGCATTGCCTCAACCATAGTTCTGGGCTATGGATAGCGCCCTTGCTCGCGCAAACCTGCATCACTGTACTTTCCCCTGTTCTGCACTATTTTAAAGTAGGCCGATGTTGAGAATGTGCATTCTCGGCGCGGTAGAGCATTTTGCCATGAAAAGGCGCATGCTCTGCTGTTGCGTGAGAGTACAGCGCGCTGCAGCGTGGCGCGGATTCGGCTGAAAATACGATTTTGAGCAGAATAAAAAATTGAAATGCACAGCATTTCAAAGGTGATTTGATATACCAGGAGACATAATGGCAGACATACTGATTTTATTGCTGGTCTTTGGCGGCATTGCGGTTTTTTACCTGCTTGCCCTCAAAAAAGGCTGGCTGCCCATGGACCGCATGAATTGTGGCTGAGTGCCCTTCGACAAGCGGCGTGCCCAGCTTGAAGAAGACGAACGCAGAAAGGCCAGAGCGAAACGGCGAAAATAAGAATGACCCGGCAAGCCGGGGCAATGGGTTTTGTGCCCGCAAGGAACATTCTTTCAACAGCATTCTTTAACAATATGCACCAGGCCCTGATCGCCCAGGGCGGGCAGCATTCCCTTCACTGCACGACAACCATGTGCGCCCCCGTATTTTCAGGGGCGCACTTTTTTGTGGCGTCCGGCACCCGTGCCCGCACCCGCTTTTATCGCAAATAAACTCTGAGAATATACATTTCAAAGAGTAAGACACGCTCACTTCGGCGCTTATCGGCGAAAATGAACGGCGGATCTGTCTTCGTCCGCACCCGTAGCGGGCCTTGCCCGCTTGCGCTCTGCTGTGTTCCATGCCTGCCCTGCTCGCCTGCTCACTTCCATGTGCCATGCTTGCCCGCTTCTGTGTGCCATTCCTGCCCTGCTCGCGCGACAGATCGGCAACGGCCTCAGGGGCAAACCCTGCGTGCGCTGCTGGGGCGTGTTGCCCCAGAAACGTTACTGCGCTGTTTTTAAATGAAATTCTTCTAAAATCGCGCAATTGTATGTCGCAAAACCAGTCCGCGCTTTGTGTCATTATTGCGCACAACCATTGTCCGCCGCGTCAGACCGTAACAATTGCCAGCGCGGCACCCGGCGGTCAGTGCAATAATCATTTATATTGTAAACAATTACGAATAGCACCCCGCAACACGCCCCAACCGCCACTTTACGCAAAAACCTGTCATACCGTCACCCAATTGTCATATTGGAACGCTACTTCTTTGGGCAATCCATCATCCTACCGGAGATTTCATATATGCCCACGCCGTTAGTGCCCAACCCACCTGCTTCCGGCAATGAACCGCTGGTCCTGTGCCCAGGCCCGCGCCCTCTGGAAAAACCTCTTGCCGCCATGCGGGCCGCCGCCCGCGCCGCCGCTCGCGCAACCGCGCTGGCAGCGGAGGAACGACAGGCCCTGTGGGATATCCTGCACAACAAAAGCATCCACAGTGTGCTGCAACCCATCATCTCCCTGCGGGACGGCTCCATTTTTGGCTTTGAAGCGCTGGGGCGCGGCCCGGCGGGCAGCCCCCTTGAAGGCCCCGAAGCCCTCATCAACGCGGCCCTGCGCCACGGACGCATGCTTGAGCTGGAACATCTGTTCCGCTACAGCGCCCTCAGGGCGGCACGGCAGATCGCCACGGGCATACGCCTGTTCCTCAACGTCAACCCCAACATTATGCAGGACCCGCATTTCGGCGTGGGCTTCACCAAGGAATACCTCACCCGCTTTGCCCTCAGCGCCGAAGACATGGTTTTTGAAATCACGGAACGCGAATCCGTGGACAATTTGCGCGGCTTCAAAAAAATCATCGAGCACTACAAGGCCCAGAACTACCAGATAAGCATTGACGACGCAGGGGCCGGGTATTCCGGCCTCAACCTCATTTCAGACGTGCAGCCGCACTTCATCAAGCTGGACATGCGCCTCATCCGCGGGGTGGACAAAGACCTCACCCGTCAGGCGCTTATCAAGAGCATGCAGGAATTCGCCTCCCTGACCAATACGCGTATCATTGCCGAGGGCATTGAAACCGAAGAAGAGATGGCGACCCTGATCAGCTTCGACGTGCCCTACGGCCAGGGCTACTTCATCCAGCGCCCCGCACTGCATCCGCAGCCCATTACGGAACAGGTGGTGCGCTTCATCCACCGCGAAAACAAAATAAAGAACCGCTTTTTCGGCGCGCGCGTGCACAAGTTCCACGTGCGGCACATCATCCGGCCCGGCTTCACCATTCCTCCATCCCTGCCGGTAATCGAGGCCGCCGAGCGCTTTGAGCATGACGACAGCCTGCAGGGCCTGTGCGTGGTGGATGAGGGCAAGCCCGTGGGCACCATCATGCGCCACCGCCTGCACCGCCAGTTGAGCGGCCGCTTCGGCTTTTCGCTCTTTGCCGGAAAAACCGTTGCCTCGGTCATGGACAGGGGATTTTTGAGCGTCGACCACCAGACCACCATTGACGTTGTCTCCCGCCATGCCATGCGCCGCGAGAACAACCAGATATACGACTTTGTCACCGTCACCCGCGACAACAAATACGTGGGCATCGTCACCGTGCGCGAACTGCTTGAAAAAAGCATCGAGCTTGAGGTGGCCAACGCGCGCCAGCTCAACCCCCTCTCCGAACTGCCGGGCAACGCCCTCATTGATATAGAACTGGAACGCCTCGTACGGCTCTGTCTGGACAAGAGCGTCCTCTACTTCGATATCGACAACTTCAAGGCGTACAACGACAAATACGGCTTCAAGAACGGCGACCGCGTCCTCAAGCGCCTTGCGTCCATTATCTCCGAAAGCACGCCAAAGGGAGACTTTGTGGGGCACATCGGCGGCGATGATTTCATAGCCGTCACTGACCGCTTCAAGGCTGAAAAGGTCTGCCAGGACATCATCGACGCCTTTGCCCAGGGCGTGTCCGCCTACTATAACGCCGAGGATTTCCAGAACGGCTACATTGAGGGCAAAAACCGCAACCAGCAGGAAGAGCGCTTTCCCCTCATGTCTCTGACCATTGTGGGCGTAACCGCCACCAGTTTTCAGAGCAGCTTTGACCTGGCACGGGCCGCCGCCAGCCTGAAAAAACGCTGCAAGCAGCTGGCGGGCAACAACTACATGTTTGACGACTGCGAAGATGCCCCCGCAGCCGAAGCCAGCAAGGAATAACAGCCGCTCCCGTACGCAGGCCCGACGGCAGGAAAGTGCCGCCATTGAAGGGCCATGAACGGATTGGGGCGTTAACCACCATAAGGATTGGGGATACCAATGAAGCTGAGCGCAAAACTGGTTCTTTCGTTTTGCAGCATCATTCTATTTATGCTGCTCCTTTTTGCGGTCTATATGCGCAACAGCCAAAAAATCACCGCCACCGTCGATCACATCACCGAAACCGTCATTCCATCGGTGGTGGCGGTTCAATCCATGAATGCCCTGCTCTATTCCATGCGCTCGGATCTGGCCGCCGTAAGCACCCGCACAGACAAGGTGACCATCACCGAATACACCTCGCGCATTAATCGCGCCCTGCGCGCCCTGGCCGAGCACGAGAAAAACTACGCACAACTGGCGGCCCGCCCCGTGCCCGAAGAATGCGCCCCGCCAGACGCTGCCAGCACGTCCGGCCAGGACGGCCAGATCAGGCAGGACGGCGAAAAACAGGCCGCGAGCCTGCCTGAACTGCTGGAGCACATCGCCGCCGCCACGCAGGAAGACGCCCGGAACCGCCAGCAGATTATCGATCACGCCAAGGAAGGTGAAACCGAAGAGGCCGTGGCCCTCTTTGACCGCAGCAGGGCCAACTTCCTGCGGCTGGCGCGATTCTACGAACAGGTGCTTGATCGGGACACGGCCCGCAGCCGTCAGGCCGCCGAAGCCGCGCGTCATATTGCCGAGCAGTCGCTAAACATGGCCGTGGCCCTGACCGGAGCGGCCCTGCTGTTCAGCGTGTGCGTGACCTGCCTGCTGATTTTTTCCGTCAAACGCCAGCTGGGCATAGATCCCGGCCAGCTCAACATCCTTGCCCAACGTGTGGCCAAAGGTGACTACCAGACGGATGCCGACGGCGGCCCCCAAAAATGTCGCGGGGTCTATGCCGCCATCCTGTCCATGGTGGCTTCCTTGCAGGAGCACATCCGCAATGCCGACGCCCAGTCGCAGATGGCCCTGAGCCAGTCGCAACGGGCCGAGGCTGCCCTGCGTGAAGCCGAGGACGCGCGGGCGCAGGCGCTGAACAGAACAGAAACCCTCCTGCACGCGGCCGCGCAGCTTGAGGGCGTCGCCCATAACCTGACGACCGCATCCGGTCAGCTGACGCGGCAGATCGAGCAGTCCAGCCAGGGGGCCACGGCCACGGCGGAAAATCTGGACAGCGCCGCCACCGCCATGGAGCAGATGAACGCCACAGTACGGGAGGTGGCCGAAAATGCCGGACAGGCCGCGCAGGCCTCAGCCGGAACGCGGGCCAGCGCTGAAGAAGGCGCACTGGTCGTGCGGCAGGCTCTGGACAGCATCAACAGGGTCAACGAGGTTTCGGAGCGGCTCAAGACCAACATGGATGACCTCAACGCGCGCGCCCGCGACATCAGCCGCATCATGGGCTTCATTTCCGACATTGCGGACCAGACAAACCTGCTGGCCCTCAACGCAGCCATAGAAGCGGCCCGTGCCGGGGACGCCGGACGCGGCTTTGCCGTGGTGGCCGACGAGGTGCGCAAGCTGGCGGAAAAGACGGTGACGTCCACCCAGGATGTGGGATCCGCCATCACCGCCATGCAAAAAAGCACGGCCCACAGTATGGCCTCCCTGGACGAAGCCGTGGCACAGGTCAAGCTGGCCACAGCCAGCGCCGACAAATCCGGCTCCGCCCTTGAGGCCATCGTCAGCATGGCCGATACCACGGCGGGCCAGGTACGCGCCATTGCCGCCGCCAGCGAAGAGCAGTCCGCCGCCAGTCAGGAGGTAACCTGCACCATCAGCAATGTCAGCCTGGCGGCCAGAGAAAGCGCGCAAACCATGGCCGAGGCTGCCCAGGCCGTCATCCATCTGGCGCAGCAGGCAGAAACCGTGGAAAATCTTGTGGAAAAACTGCGCAACAATGAGTGAGCTTGAGTACGGCATGTTGAAACGCTTTGTGGGGGAGGGACGACGAATGCGAACCTCCGCACCGCTCTGAAATCGCGTTGAAATTTTTTGTGGGGGAGGGACCCTTTTAAAAAAGGGTCGCCTCCCCCACGCCCCCTCCCCCTAAAATTTTTATTGTGTGTCAGCGTGGCGCATGCGCGCTGAAGCGGGCGTCTTGGAAGCATTGCTTCAGGCGTTGTGACGCAGGAAAATACGCCTGAAGACAGTAATTGGTTACACGACATCCAAGTGGAAGAGCCGCTGTCGCTATCCGTAGCGGTGCTGTCCTGCTCCGTAAGGCGGTTCCCGCCAACGGTTCAGGCAAGCCCGCAGGAGCGGGCAACGGCTACCGCGAGAATGGGTATTCTCAATGCGAAAATGCTATAGTTGCACTGGTACTTTCACGACCTACAGGCCCACAGGCAGGCATTGCATACAGGCCCCAACGCACAGATGCCGGACAGCTTTTGCTGCCCGGCATCCGAACATTGGCGCAACTACCGCAGAGCGGTATTCAAGATTACGGTTTGGCGGTTTTTTCGACCGCGGCGGCTTCACGCGCGGCAGGGCTCATGTGGCAGGGACGGCAACCCTTGAACTGCGGGAACTTGCCGGGATTTTCAGCCGCGAGCTTCTTGTGGCAGCCAAGGCAGGAACGATCGCCGTTCTTGGAGTGGAAGGCCATGAACATGCTCATGGGGTCACGCTCGCGCGCGCCGGGCGTGGCATGGCATTCGGTGCAGGCAACATAGCGACCGTCACTGCCTTCTTCGTGGTGGCAGTGAAAACAGGAGATGCCCTTGTGCGCCGTATGCGGGAACATGACATTCATGCGCTTGGAGCCGGAAGCTTCAATCTCGATGGGTTTTTTGATGGTGTCCGCCATCTCCTTGACGCTGCGGGCCTGCGCTCCGCCGGCACACAAAAGAGTCAGGGCAAAAAAAGTGATGACCAAGGTTTTCATGAACAAGCTCCTCCTGAGGTAGTAGACCTTCATGTCTTGGCGCATGCGGAGCGCCCTCACCGGGCGGCCGCCGGGTCTCGTCCGCAGCCACATGGCGTTGGACGCGCTCCCTCCCGGTTACCCGGTTCGGCATGCTTTCGGCCTTTTCAGAACATATGGCGCAAGTAAATTTCGTTCTCCGGCCAGGAAGGATTTTTTAGGGAAGCACTGGTTAAAGAGCCTCCTGAAAACGCGCTGGTATTTCGTTTGGCAAGGCGCGATCTTTTTTTGAAGCAGGAGTGGACTCTTCTGTCCTCAACTGTTTCAAAAAAAGGAAGCAACCCCCCAAACGGAATAAATCAGCTTTTCCGCAGCGCAACAGTGTGTGTTACGCCCGCATCGCGCTAAAAAGCCCGGCTCAGCCGCAAAACAAAAGCTCCTTGCTGCTCGTGTCTGACACAAATACTGGCGTTCCTTGCCTGCCGCCGCGCGACAGTAAAAAGCGCCATTCCTGCTTAAAGCAGACGCACAATGAAATGTTTCACATTTCAATGTTTTCATTTAGCCGAAAAGTGCGATTTTCGGCTGAATCCACGCCACGTTGTGGCGTGCTGCACTCTTGTGCAGCGTTAGAGCATTTTCACTTTTTCAAAGGTAAAATGCTCTAAAAAGTATTCCAGAACGTAGGCTTGAGCGGGCGCAGCTTTTTGCGGGTCGCCACCATGTCCAAGTGCATCATGCCAAGGGCCAGCGCGTCAAGGTCGGGGGTTCCCTCCCGTTCACGCAAATCCACGGTGGGACAATAGCTCTTGCACTTGGTGCACCAGTCCAGCCGTTCTCCCTGAGCCGCTCCGCTTTCGCGCAGCACTTCCATCACGCCGGAGCCATCCTTGCCGCATGAAGGACAAACGCGGCGCATAAACTTCCAGTTAGCGCCGCACAGGCTGCAGTGCAGATGCTTTTTGCCGCCGCCGCCCGCAAGATAGGCATTTTTTTCATCCAGAACTGGCTTGTCCAGCCAGCCTATGCTGGCAAAACTGCCGCACACGGGGCAGTAGCCCTGCTTCCACTGGCTGCCCGCGTCCCAGGGGGCATCCCCTTCTTCAGGCAGGCTCTGCGTCACAAGGGCGCGCAGAACAGGCGCAAGCACAAAACCAAAGGCGAACAAAAGCACCGAGGGATCAAGGTTATACTGCTCCGCAAGGCGCGTCTCTTCCTCACTGTTACCCGAAAGCATGGCCTCGGCCAACGATTCACGCGGGTCGGGCTTTGCCTTGGCCGTGGTTTTTTTCTTGGAGCCCTTTTTCACCGGCGCAAGCAGCAGGGCTTCCAGAGCGGCGATATGCGGGGCCATGGCCTCAAGCCCGGCCAGCAGGGGCAACAGTTTTTCGGCGCTGCTGCGCAGGGGCGCGGCAAGGCCATTCAGAGGCATGCCAGCCAGCAGCGAAAGCCCCTGCTGTACGGCTTCAGCCTGAACTTCCGGCAGGCGCAGCCCAGTGGCGCGTACGCTTTCGGCCAGATCGTCGGCCAGTTGGGCCTGGGCGGTCAGCAAAGGTTCAAAAGCCCGCAATACGGGTTCGAGAACGGGACGGCGCGCCGCCACGTCCTCCAGGGTTTTTGCCACGCTTTGGCGGGATAAGGCCATTGATGCTCCAAAACCCGGAGGCCGCGACCTCCGATCGAAAGGTGACAGCGGCGCACAGGAAGCCCCGCGCGCCACACTTGATACAAAACTGCGCCTCACCGCCGGGGCGGCAGGCCAGCTTCCGGGGAAAATGGCTTTCACCGGGCGTATTCAAGCGCCTCACCCGGCCGTACTGGCATTCGCGGCTGTCCGTCCTGGAGCATTTTCAAAGAGAAATTGCTCTGGCAGGACGCCTCGAACGCCAATACGGCCATGGCTACATTTCTGTAAGTCAGCATAATTTCAGTTTACAATTATGGCAATGCCAAACTGAAACCTGACTGAGGCACTCTACATAAACGCTGCGAACTCGTAATACTTGTCCTTGGTGTCAGCCAGAAGATAGATGACGCTCACGTCTTCCATGTCGGCAAGAAAGGCCTTGGGCCAGCGTTTTTTGGCTGTTTCAAGACGCTTTTTGGCCACAGGCAGTATCTCTTCACGCTCACCGAAAACCATGGCCCCCGTGGGGCAGGTTTTGACGCAAATGGGCTGCATGCCCGCAGAAACGCGGTCAATGCACATATCGCACTTGGTCAGGCGGCCGCTTTTGGGATCGCGCCTCGGTATGTTGTAGGGGCAGGCTTCCTGTACGGCCTGGGCGTCTTCTTCACTCAGCTTGGCGGATTTGTCCGTGGCCAGCACGGCGCCGGTTTTCTTGTCCTGAATAATGGCCCCTGGCACGCTCATATCGGCCACGTCCATGCAGGGCGGCGTCTGGCAATGGCGGCACTGGTCGGGAAAAAAGTTCCAGACCACGTTGCCTTCATCATTAATATATTCGTGAAACCGGACAATTTTGAGGTTGTTCGGGTTCAGATCCGGCGGATTCTGGTGCGTGCCGAGCTGCTTGGTGTGATTGGCGGGCAGATCGTGCCATTCCTTACAGGCCAACTGGCAGCCACGACATGCCGTGCACCGCGTGGTGTCAACTAAGAATGTTTTCGGCATAGTATGCTCCTTGTGGGGCGCGCCCCCGCACGGGGGCGCGCCTTGCTCGTTAGCCTATTTCGGTCAGCTTGTCGGCCTTGCTCAGGTTCACGCAGCAGGCCTTGGACTCAGGAATGGTGGTATTGGGGTCATACGCACCCACGGTAAGCCTGTTGGTGGAGTCGCCGCATTTTGGCGTTGTCCAGCCGAAGGCGAAGGGCATGCCCACAAGGTGGACTGTCTTGCCCATAACCGTGAAGGGCCGTATGCGCACGGTCACCATGGCGATAGCCTCGCACTTGCCGCGCGCGCTTTCCAGCAACACGCCGTCGCCGTTCTTGATGCCCTTTTCCTTGGCCAGCTCGTGGCTCATTTCCACATACAGCTGGGGTTCGGTTTCAAGCAGGTTGGGCACGTTGCGTGTTTCGCCGCCGCCGCACCAGTGCTCGGTGAGGCTATAGGTAGTCAGCACAATGGGGAAGCGCGGATCGGCCGGAGGCGCGATCTGGTCCATGGGCGACTTGTGGTACTTGTACACAGGGCTGCTGAGCTGCTTGGAGAACGGATGGCTCGCCAGGGGCGTTTCAGCAGGTTCGTAGTGTTCGGGGAAAGGCCCGTCGGCAGGGCCGGGGCCGTAGAACTGGGCATGCCCGTCCTTGACCATGATGAAGGGCAGCTTGCCCCCCTTGGGGTCGGACATGGGCGGCCAGGGGCCGTCGGGCACATCGCCCACCCACTTGCTGCCGTCCCATTCAATAACGGCTTTCTTGGGATTGAAGGGCTTGCCGTTCACGTCAACCGAGGCACGGTTGTACAGAATGCGGCGGTTGACGGGCCAGCACCACGACCAGTTGGGGAAGAGGCCGATATTGGCCTGCATGGGCGTCTGGCTGGGGTCGCGCCTGCGTGACTTGTTGCCGTCTTCTTCTGTCCAGCTTCCCGTGTATATCCAGTTGAGGGAAGAGGTTGTGCCGTCGTCCTTGAGGGCGGCAAACGCGGGCACGAGCTGGCCGCGCTTGTAGGCCTTGTCGCCCACCTTGCTGTCAGCCCAGAAGAAGCCGTTGATGCGCCTGGCCCAGTCTTCGGGATCGTACTTGTCGGTCCAGTGCATCTTCATGATGGGTTCGGGCAGCACGCCGCCCTCTTGCGCATACATCTTGCGGATGGTGTTGAAGAGGGGCACGACCACGTCAGCAAAGTTACGCGCTTCGCCGCCGGGCTGCACAGCCTGGTCAAACCACTGGAGCCAGCGCCCGCTGTTGCTGATGGTGCCCGCCTTTTCAATACGGTGGGCCGACGGCAGCAAAAAGACTTCCGTCTTCTTTGTCTTGGGGTCAACCCCGGGGCGCTTCCAGTTGTCCGTGGTTTCGGAGTTATGGATTTCAGAGCAGACGAGCCAGTCCAGATTGTCCAGGGCTGTCCGCATCTTGTTGGTGTTGGGGAAGCTGTTCATGGGGTTCACGCCCATGATGAAGCCGCCCTTGATCTTGTTATTGTATATCCTGTCCATCATATACATGTACGAATAGTCTTCGCCCGGCTCCAGCTTGGGCAGCAGGCTGTAACAGAAGTCGTTCTCGGGCGTGGCGGCATCGCCGAACCAGCCCTTGAGCAGACTTGCTATGTACTTGGGCCTGTTGCCCCACCAGTTGGCGCTGTTGGGCAGGGTGGTGACCGGCGTATTGGCCTTGTTGTAGTCGGCCAGGGTCTGCCACGGAGCCTGCGGGGTGCCGTGATAACCGGGGATGTTGTTGTACAGCAGGGCATGGTCTGTGGACCCCTGCACATTGGGTTCGCCGCGCAGGGCGTTGATGCCGCCGCCAGCCACGCCGATGTTGCCCAGCAAGAGCTGCACAAGGGTGGAAAGGCGGATGTTCTGCACGCCCACGGTGTGCTGTGTCCAGCCCAGGGCGTACAAAATGGTGCCTGCCTTGTCGGGGCTGCCGGTGGCGCAGAAGTTCTTGTAGACCTTGAGCAGGTTTTCCTGCGACACGCCCGTAACGTCGGAGACGTTCTTGAGTGTGTAACGGGAATAGTGGTCTTTCATCAGGTTGATGACGCAACGCGGGTTCTTGTGCGTGGGGTCGATGACAGGCGCGCCGTCAGGCCCTGCGGCCTTGGCCCACAGTTTTTTGTCATACTTGCGGCCATCGGCGTTGTAGCCGCTGAAGAGTCCGTCTTCAAAGGCGTAGCCGTCGCCCACCACAAAGGCCGCGTCGGTGTAGTTGTTGACGTAATCCTTGTGATAACAGCCATTTTCAAGAATATAGTTGACCATGCCGCCAAGGAAGGGAATGTCCGTGCCGGAACGAAGTGGCACGTGGAAATCACACCTGGCGGATGTGCGCGAGAATTTGGGGTCAACGTGCATGAGCACGGCCCCGTTGTCCTTGGCTCTCATGATCCACTTGAAAGCCACGGGATGATGTTCAGCGGCATTACTGCCGATAATAAGCACCGCATCGGCATTCTTGATGTCGATCCAGTGGTTGGTCATTGCACCGCGTCCGAACGACTCTGCCAGAGCCGCAACAGTGGGGCTGTGTCAGACCCGTGCCTGGTGGTCCATATGGACAACACCCAGGCCGCGCAAGGCTTGATGGATGACCGCGCATTCCTCGTTGGAGGCGTGCGAGGTTCCCATCCAGAATATGGTTTCCAGGCGGTTGACCGTCTGGCCTTTTTCGTTTTTGAGGATCATGTCCTTGTCACGGGCGTCTTTTACGCGCCGCGCGATCTGCTCAAGGGTCCAGTCCCAGTCCTTCTCTTCCCACTTGTCGCTGTGAGGCGCGCGGTACAGGGGCTTTTTCAGACGATGATCGCTTGTGTACATCGAATAGAGGGCCGCGCCCTTGGCGCAGAGCGCGCCTTCAGTGATGGGAAAGTCAGGGTCGCCCTCGGTGGAGACGAGCTTGCCGTCTTTCACATAGGCGATGATCTGACACTGTACTGAACAAAAGGGGCAGATGCTCGATACTTCGCGAGCCCCTTCAATTTTGAGTTTAACGGCGTACGCCTGGGCTTCGCCCAGATCGAAGCCCAGGTTCCCCAGTGTCAGGCATAATACCCCTGCACCGACACCTTTGAGAAAACTCCGTCGGGTGCTTTTCATAAGACCTCTCCTTGTTTGAGCCTATCACATGCGCG